>DASYHR010000457.1:0-3379 GCA_035998385.1 Dyadobacter sp.
GGAGGAACGGGAAGAACGGGAGGTAATTCTTTATGCAGAGCTGGTACGGACGATCACAACAACCGACGTAAATGAAAATGTAAATGTGATCCTGACCGTGATTCAGGACGCGGTCAATTTCTACCAGATACCGGCTATTTATGTTGATGAAAATAATATCAGTCAGGCTAACCTGACCATAGAAAAAGATTACCCCCCGAATGTCACACCTCAGCAAAAAGAAAAAATAATTGATGAGCATCTGGCTGTCATGAAGCAGGAACATACGCCTATACCGGTTGATCTGGGAAAAGGAAAAACCGGCTACATTTATTACAGCAACTCTTTCCTGCTTACACAGTTACGCTACTACCCTGCTATCCAGCTTTCTGTCATGCTACTGATCGGTTACCTGGCCTATCTGGCGTTCAGCTCTGCGAGGAAAGCAGAACAAAATCGGGTCTGGGTCGGGCTGGCAAAAGAGACCGCACACCAATTGGGCACACCACTTTCCTCGCTGATGGCCTGGGTAGAATATTTTAGAAGTGATCCTAATATTGAACCTTACATCGCGGAAGAAATTGAAAAGGATGTAATACGACTGGAAATGATTACGACCCGTTTTTCAAATATCGGTTCGGTGCCTACAATGAAAGAAGAGCCTGTTGCAGAAATCGTCATCGACTTTATCACCTATCTTCAGAAAAGGGTTTCTTCCAAGGTGAATTTTACGGTTGATAACCAGTTAGCTATTGAACAAACCACGTCATTGAACAAGAACCTTTTTGAATGGGTGGTGGAAAATATCTGTAAAAATGCAGTAGATGCAATGGGAGGAATCGGTGACATTAACGTAACCCTGCAAGCTCCACCCAATACCAACCAGATTCTGATTGACATATCAGACAACGGGACGGGAATGACGAAAGTAAATATGAATAAAATATTCAACCCCGGATTCAGTACGAAAAAACGGGGCTGGGGATTGGGCCTTACACTTGCCAAACGGATTATCGAAAATTACCACTCCGGTAAATTGTTCGTTAAAAGTTCTGAACTTGGCAAAGGCACTACATTCCGGATCATTCTGCCGGCGCAGGTCATTGAAGACTGATTATTCTCTCAAGATAGGCACTGTCACAGCATCTATTTCAGGAACTTCAACCTGGTTGCTGATATGGTATGCACGGTCAATAACCCTGACTTTGTACCTCCTGGTTGCCATTGTCTGAGAGTTGGTAATCGGATGAGAAATGTACATATCCAATACACCTTTGATAGGACCCGGCTTTCCGTCCGGCTTCAATACAGGAAACATCTGCGTACTATCTGCCGGGAACACTCTTTCCTGCCACGATCCATTGGGTTGCTTGGTCATTGTTACAACCTCAAAATTTGCAGGCTTTCCCCAACCTGGCACGTTGGCATAAGCAGCTGGCACCGCAGGATTCTGAACATCCTGAACGCTTACACCCAAATCGCCATCGCCATCTTCGAAACGTATGGAGAGCACCACCATCTCACTTCTGGTAACATAGGCAGCAGGTGTACCGGCATCTATGGTATCTATCTGCGTGAATTGACTGAGGCTGTTATAATATATCGTTGGCGTATCGCTGAAGTCAGGGATGTCCACACATGCACTGATAGCGACTGCAGACAACAAAAAGGCGGGTAATTTAAAATTCATATATTTCAGGTATTGATATGAAAGAAAAGGATCGTAGTAAACTTTACACTCTGCTTCGCAATTCTGGCTTTCTACATCTAACTTTGTCCTTTAAACACGAAAGTAACAGTATTGAAATTGTCAAGCAACAAATCTTTTTCAGAACAACGTCAACATTTACGTCAGCAAATCATAGCGCTGCAGCCTTCCGGCTTTTCTGATCTGGCATTGGAAATATTCAGGTACCAGGCAATTAACAATCCGGTTTACAGCCAATATTTGTCGAACCTTCAGATTGATATTTCCAGCGTCCAACATTTGACTGACATACCGTTTCTTCCCATTCAGTTTTTCAAACATCATGCTGTTGCCAGCGGTCAGTTATCTGATCCCGTTGTTACATTTGAAAGCAGCGGGACAACACAAAGCAAAGGCTTGCCTGCTTCCCCCAGCCGCCATATACTCTTTGATGCTGACTTGTATACATCTGTTTCCAAACGCATCTTTGAAGAACATTATGGTCTGTTGAAAGACTTCCATATTCTGGCTCTGCTCCCTTCCTACCTTGAACGAAATAATTCGTCACTGGTATATATGCTGGATCATTTTATTAAAGAAACCGGCTCGGAGTTATCAGGATTTTATCTTCACAATACCGGCAATATGCTCGACCGCCTGCGTATGCTTTCAGAAAAACCTGACGGCAAAAAAATACTGTTGATGGGTGTAACTTTTGCTCTGCTGGATCTTGCAGAAAGTGCTATTGATCTATCGTTTATGTCTGAAATACCGAGTCTGCAAATTATGGATACCGGAGGAATGAAAGGGCGACGCCAGGAACTGTTGCGTGAAGAAGTACATGACATACTTACGGATGCATTCGGCGTAAAGGTCATCCACTCCGAATACGGCATGACCGAGCTTCTATCCCAGGCCTATTCGAATGGCGGTGGCATTTTCAATCCCGGCTATTCCATGCGCGTGTTGTTACGTGATGTGAATGATCCTTTTGCTGTTTATGATCATAACATAACCGCTTCCAAAACTGGCGGTGTCAATGTGATCGATCTGGCAAATATTGATACGTGCTCATTTATCGAAACACAAGATCTGGGACGTTTTGGGAAGAAACCGGATACCTTTTATATCATGGGTCGCTTCGACAATTCGGATATACGCGGCTGCAATCTGATGGTGATTTGAGACGTCACGTCTAAGCCTGATTTACAAGCACCTCTGCCTGTTCCCAACTTTAATTTATTTTTAATTATCTTACCCATCTGATTAACAGACAAATATATTCACTCACACTATATAGAATTGTTCTAAAATTCAATGCGTGAGAATATTTCCTAAATTAGCCAAATTGTTGTAATTGCATTTATCAAATGTATTATTACACTTTGGGATTATTAACCTTACATGTGATATTAAAATGAAAAGACGTGATGCAATAGGTCGTGTTGCACTTTTGATGGGAGGAGCACTTTCTGCTCCAACTATGATGGCTTTTTTGGAAGGTTGCAAACAGTCTGGTGATGCTGCTACCGGAATTACCTTCCCTTTTCCTGCTGAAAGAAAAAATCTGATCTCGGAAGTAGCGGAAATTATTATCCCTAAAACAGATACTCCGGGAGCTAAGGATGCCAAAGTGGGCGAGTTTATAGAGATGATGCTGAAGGATTGCTACCCGGAAAAAGACCAGGCGAGCTTCAACAAAGGCTTACAGGA
>DASYHR010000467.1:0-2502 GCA_035998385.1 Dyadobacter sp.
CATCATATGTATCGTTAACTACCGACACATACTTCGATTCTTCGGTTTTCACTTTCTCTGCTTCTTCACTTACAGGTTCTGCTGTCGGGTTTGCATCAGCGTTTACCTCAAAAGGAACCGGCTCGGGAGTAGCATTTTTTACCTGCCACTGCTCAATCGTATCCCGGAAATCGTAGAAATAAACTGCAAACAGAAACAGTGCAAAAATAATAGGAATGATACTCCCCCATTTGAGCCAGTCGAACAGGAAAACATTGACAGCATAGCCAAGTCCGCCCGAAACGAAGCTCAGGCTACTTTCCTGATTGCTCATCAACACCACGTACCCCATCAGCACGCTTCCCCAAAGCAGGAAGAAAATAACTTCTTTTGTTTTCCGGCTCAGAGAATAAGGTTCTCTTCCAAAGGCAATTTTCCAGCCACCTAACACAGCAATAACCGGTAACAATATGGCGCTGATGCCGAACCAGCGATAAACGAAAATATGCGAAATAGTAGCGCCCATGACACCAAGAACGTTGCGGGTCTGCCGGCCTGCATCACGAATGGATTGCTCCCCCAAATTGTCTACCACACTTTGGTCTGTGATGCCGGTAAAAATGTAAGAGACAAATGAAATCTCCATGATTACACCAAGGATCATAAAAAAGATCCCCCATGCAAGTGTGCCTTTAGGACTGGCAAAAATTCCATCCCAGTCTATCGAAAACCGTAGACGTGAACCCGCGGCCTTTTGCTCCTGCTGCCTCTGTGTATTCCCCCGGGGTTTGTTAACTGCCATCTAAATATCTTGTAATGTGTGAAGTGAAATTTATAAAAACGACGAATTTAGCGGGCCACCATCGCTTTGCAAATCCGACTCGCCAGTGCGGGCCCTTCATATATAAATCCTGTGTACAACTGCACCAGACTTGCCCCTGCTCTCCGCTTCTCCAATGCCTGCTCCGGCGACGCTATACCTCCTACACCTATTACAGGAAATGCATTACCCGACTGCTGACAAAGATAACTGATTACCTCCGTCGCTCTGTTTGTCAGTGGTGCACCGCTCAATCCGCCAGCACCAATCGCTGCAATCTCAGAAGCAGGCGTTTTCAGATTCTCCCTGCTAATGGTTGTATTGGTGGCGATAACACCTGCAATACCACTCGCTTTCACTATTTCAATGATGTCATCCAGCTGACTGTTCGTCAGGTCAGGAGCTATTTTCAGGAAAATCGGCTTCGGTGTAAACTTCTCTTTATTTTTCTTTTGAAGTTCTCCCAATAGCGCGGTGAGGGGTTCCTTCTCTTGTAATTCTCTCAAACCTGGTGTATTTGGTGAGCTTACGTTTACGACAAAGTAGTCTACCACATCAAAAAGCTCTCTGAAACAGATCAGATAATCACTCAGTGCATTTTCATTAGGAGTGTTTTTATTCTTTCCAATATTGCCACCCACCAGAATTTTCGATTTCCGACTCCTTAATTTGGCAGCTGCAACCTCGACACCCTTATTATTAAAGCCCATCCTGTTGATAAGCGCCTGATCAGATTTGAGACGAAAGAGCCTTGGCTTATCATTACCCGGCTGTGCCTTCGGAGTAAGCGTTCCGATCTCAATAAAACCAAAACCCAGGGCCTCCAGATGGTCTACCATTTCTGCATTTTTATCAAATCCCGCCGCAAGCCCTACCGGATTCCGAAAGCGTAAACCTGCTACTTCCTGAACAAGGTCCGGGTGCTCATAGGTATACATCCACCGGAGAATTTGAGGTACAAATGGAATTTTGAAAGCAAAGTCCAATACATCACAAACGAAGTAATGTACCCGCTCGGCATCAAACAAAAAAAGGAAAGGCGCAATAAGGATCTTATACATGCTGCAAAAATAGGAGGTTTGTAGAAAGGGATAAGTTCATACCAGAATTTTATTTTTTCCCTGCCTCACATACATCTCTCTATGCTGATCTCTCTCTATATTTTATCAAAATACGTCCTGACCGGCTCAAACCGGCGATTTACCTTATCTTTACCCCACATCATTATTCAGTCTAAACGGAATAATGATAATCCAGAGTGCCTTTACACGATTAAAAAAACCAAACTTTGGCGAATTAACAGTTTAAAATACTTCTATTTTAGCCTTTTTCACCGTTTTATATATTAAATTGCGAGAGATGTCCGTTTGAGTTAATAATGGTAAAATCATAATTGATTAACCGAAATTACCACCGGCTGCCGGCATAGTCTGCACACCTATTTATCCTAATCCCTAACATAACTTACTAACGTTGTGAAAAGTAAATCTTTTCTTTACCCCCTTATTGTCTTATCTGTTCTCTGCAACTTCATTTCGATATCTTACGCCAAGCCATTGGATGGAGGAAAACTTGTTGGCAAAATTGTCGAAGCATCAAACAATGAAGGTGTCAGCTTTGCCACTGTAGCGCTTCTTGCGTCCAAAGATTCATCACTTGCATTCGGAGTGGTGGCCGACCTGGATGGTGTGTTTACCATTACC
>DASYHR010000471.1:0-4479 GCA_035998385.1 Dyadobacter sp.
AATCCCTGGAACCGTTCAGACTGGGGTATACCGAAACCATCGTTTCATTGGATGAGATACCTTTGATGGATGATGTCTGATTGTAGCGGCTCATCAAATGAAGCGTTTCCCACATACCCGTTTTCCAGGTCCAGGGAGTAAAAATCTCCACTCCGTTTTTCATGAATTCACCTATCGTGGATGCATACCAGACTGCAGTGACGGAGGGTGTTATACTATCATCAATGCCGGTTTCGGTCACACCAAGTGTCACGCCGTGGCCGGCACCCATGTGTTGTGTGAGCCAGTCGTTGCAACGGGCGAAAATGTACTCTTTTGTTATGTTGTTGTCGTACCCTCCATTGATGGTTTTGACACCATTTGCCTCGGGAAAATTGTAGGTTTTGTCAAAATAAACCCTGTGCATCTGCACGATTTCTTCTGCCTTTTTCGAACTAGGATAAAAGTGTATATCCAGCACATCCAGTAATCTGACTCCACTTTTTTTCTGTTCGTCGGCTACTGTTTTGATGAAGTATTCGAGCCATGGATAATTCTTCCCATTCTCAGTGATTGTTTTGCCATCCCAGTTGTACCACTGCCATTCGTTGGCCGTAACAGGCCCAACCAGTTTAATCTCAGGATCTTTGGCTTTCGCTTTTTTCGCCAGAGTTATATAGCGCTGCATAAACTCCTGAGCGGTAATCTGCTTAGGCATTACATCATCATGTGTACCCGACCAAATTTCCGGTTCATTGTCTACGTTCCAATACCGGATTTTCTCTTTTTTCAGACTTAATCCCTTGTCAGAAAACCAATGATCCAGAATAGCTACTGCTGAGTCTGCATCCCATTTTTCAAGATAAAGATTGATATCCCCTTCTACTTTGGCCTTCGTGCCGCTGAAATTGGGTGTACCCTTGCCAGCCAGATTCTGGCTTACACCTTCCCACCATTGAGAGCGGTTATAATCCCAATCAGCGAAATTGGCTGAGTTTGTTTTCGCAGCATAACCCAGGAGGGGAAATGCCCACATACCCTGTGCTTCCGGGAAATTCTTCTGCAAGGTTTGTGCAGCCTGATCCCAGTTATTGGTATATACATTGTTATACCAGTCAGGATGACTGCTCAGCTTTTTTCTCCAATTGTATTTTGAAGAATTATTCCCGCCACTTTCTCTGAAAAACGTAACTCCCGCATCCGTAAGCCGTACAAGGTCTTCTGCCGGAAGTGTCCAGTTAGGATTGGTTGAAGAAAAGGAATTGTTACGCCCATACAGATAGGGAGATATTGACTTCACTTCTGCGTCAGCATCAATTTCGACGGTGGTCTGCGCAAGCAAAACGCCCTGAAAAAGACATAGCAATGCAGTCGCGAAAGCCAGGCTTTTCGCAGATTGAATGGTTTTCTGCATAGGTAGATAAAATTAAACCTGCCTTCCAAAATAGAGAAGGCAGGCCGATGCGGTATTATTTCTTAACGATACGGAAGTTGTCGACACTACCATTGAATGATGCAATCGTTACATCAGGTGTGTTGAACAACACTTTGAGGTCTGTGATTTTGGATACGTCGGCGATGGTGCTTCCGGTAGAACTTTTAAATTCTGAAAGCTCTATTACTGCCGTACTCCACCCATTGGTCTGGAAACCTGTTGCAGCATACTGGGTTGTGTTCCATGGCTGGTAGGCATAAACAAACTCCGTTCCCCCCGCTGTGATGGTGATGTCGTATTTACCCGCCTTCCATGGTTCAGCAATGTTATGTTCAAACTTGAACTGTCGGTCAGCCGCTGCTCCTGCTGCAAGTTTGAAATCAAATGTACAGGTAGCAAATATCCATCCGTCGTTGTATCCGGTTTTAGGAAGATTGGTTTCTTTGATTCGCGAGAACTTTCCGGAAATCGCGCCGGCATCAGTGGCAGCAATCTTCGGAGCACCACCATAACAAACCGCATCTCCCCAGGAGGTAGCAGCTACATCGAAATTGATCATGTTTCCGGTCACCTGGTCGTTCAGTTTGTAGCTTGTTGCAACTGTTCCAAACTCGCCCTCAACCGTAAGTACGTCAATGATCGCCGTGGCAGGCATGCGAGCAGTAATCTGCTTCACACTGCTGGTCAGCACCTGTAAGGTAGTTGCCCCTACTTTCACCGACTTTACATTATAGAAGTAATCTCCGTTGATCACGACCGTTCCGCCCGGCTTTACAAATTCAGAATACAGTCCGGATATAACTGGCTTCGGAGCTGTCAAAACGAAGTCGTACGTAGCTTCTCCACCTTTTGTTTGTACCCTTATCTTGCTGGAAACACCGGCGTCTACCGCCTTGGTTGGTGCCTCTGCAGGAATGGCAATTACAATATTGGAGTTACTTCCCAACGCTGAATTGAAGGTCGCTTCAAAGTCATTAAAATACACTTTGAGAACACTTCCCAGGTTTTCTCCCTGGATAACCACCAAACTTCCCGGCTCAGCCGCTGCAAGTGAGCTATCCGCTTTTTCCGGATCCAGCAAGCGAACATTGGTGATCGACGGCGCACCGTCCATATCGTTGTTTTCGCAGCTTTGGAATGTCAGGAGCATACCCACGGTCAGCATGAAACCCAAACCTGCCTTTGCTATATATTTAAAATTCATATTGTTACGCATTAAAGGTTAGTCTTTTAATTTGCTAAAATCGAAGGCAACCGGTTCATTTTTCAATGAAGGCGCATTGATGATTTCCGCTTCCGGGAAGGGTAGATACAACGTATTGGCCGTCAAAGGATAAAACTCAGAAGGTGAGTAAGTGACGTTGTATTTTTTAGGATTAGTTGTGCCTGCCACGTATGACATGGTGTAATTTTCCTTGTGTTGTGCAGCTGTGTAAGCCATTGCCTTTGCCGGAGCAAAGTAATACCAGCGAACCACTTCATTCCAGGAATTCCCTTCAAATACGGTTTCGATTCTTCTTTCTTTGAAGATATCTTCAAAAGTCAGAGAAGTTTTGTTTGGCATGCCAGCTCTTTTGCGCACAGCATTGTAATATTCAAGTGCTTTGGCATCAGACGTAGAAGCATTATTTCCCAACACAGCATCCGAGTAAATCAGGTAAACCTCAGCCAAACGAAGCATGTAGGAATTGATGTTGGCAGACATGAAACCACCTAAACCACCATTGTCCGCAGGTGAGCCGATGATGTATTTTTTGATTGCCGCCAGCTGCTCGGGTCTTGCATAGCGCAATCCTCCGCTGGCCTTTCTGATATTCGGATACACATCACTGTCAAACATTCCGATTGCCTTTCTGCGCAAAGAATCTGCGGGGTTTTCAGTAAAATATTTTACCAGATCCGCCGAAACACCCTGTGCAGCGCCCCAACCATCACCTGTTCCGGTAATGTTGGCATCATATGCAAAATAAGCCTGGAAGGAATTGTTGATACCCCATGGATTGCTTATTGGCATCCACTGAAGCGAAAATAAACTTTCGGGATTGTTTTTAGTAGCATTGTGGTTGGCACTCTCGAAAAGCTCACCGTAAGTTGGCGCCAGAGTAAGTCCGCTTTTTGTGATCACACTTTCAGCGTAATATTTAGCACTATCCAGGTCCGACTGCTTGCGTGTTCCATTCTGATTCAATCCGGCACGCATCAGATACATACGGGCTAACATGCCTTCAGCGGAGTATTTTGTAAGCCGCCCCTGTACCGTTGTTGTTGGCAAGTTCGCAGCTGCAAAACGGTAATCCTGGATCACCAGCTTCCAAATGTCCTCAATGTTGTTACGCACCGGCGGCTCGTTGATCTGCGCTACGTTATCGTAGACGATCGGCACTGCTCCCCAGTTGGTAACCAGGTAATAATAAGCAGTAGCACGCATGAAACGGCACTCGCCAAGTCCCTGCTCTTTTACCGCTGCAGAAGCTGTACTTCCGGTAGCCTCTTTGATCGCCTTGTAAGCATTGTTACTTTGGGCGATGATTTTATAGAATGATTTATAACCTGGCAGAAGCGTACCCACATCTGTGGAAGCAATAGCGTGTTTCACATAGGCAGTCCGGTCATTGGAATTAAGATTTCCGGCGCGCGCTTCCTGAAATGCCATATTGGCTTTATCATTGAAATCAAACCATACGATATTGTATAGCGGAGCAGTTCCCGCCATAATTTCGTCATCGGTTTTATAGAAATTACCTGACGTAAGTGCATCCAGGGGCGGACGATCCAGGAAGTCTTCGCTACATCCCTGCATAAGCCCTAAAGCTCCGATCGCCGCTATGAGTTTTAATTTGAATTGCATACAGAATATTTTTATAAATTGACTTTATATCAGCTTGTTTCGTGGCTTAGAAGTCAGCCAGCAATCCGAAAGAATACATCCGTACAGAAGGATAACGACCTGTATCAACTCCTGCCATGACAGTACCACCATAGTTGACCATACCAATCTCAGGGTCATATCCTTTGTATTTGGTGATTGTGAACAGGTTTTGCGCTCCTACAGATGCTTTCAATCC
>DASYHR010000479.1:0-3927 GCA_035998385.1 Dyadobacter sp.
ATTTCTCGCGTAGTCCTAAAGCGAAAGAACCACCCAACAAACCCACACCTATTATGCTGATAACCATTTCTTATCCGGATTGAGAGGCTTCCATAAGCCTCAATTCAATATTATACTCCAAAAAACTCCCCACTCTCCCCTGCCTCTTGCCCTAAGCCCTGATCCTCTCCACAGCTTCCCAGATTCTCTCTTTAGGCATACAGAGCGACAAACGAATATACCGCTGTCCTTTCGGTCCGAATATAAATCCGGGTGCTATGAATACATGCTTTTCAATCAGCAGACTGTTCACCAGCTTCTCTGCAGATTCGACAGAATCAGGGAGTTTCCCCCAAAGGAACATGCCTTCCTGAGCAGGATCCCATGTACATCCAATCGTACATAAAAAGGCTTCTGAAGCTTCCAATCGTCCCTGATATACAGCATTGCGCGCATCGTGCCACTCTTCGCTGTTGCCAAGTGCCGTCGCGGCTGCCTCCTGCATAGCGAAAAACATACCTGAATCAACATTGCTTTTGATCGTCAGGACTGCATCAATATACGGCTTCGCACCGGCAAGCCAACCCATACGCCAACCCGCCATGTTGTGCGATTTGCTCATAGAATTGAGCTCAATCGCTACGTCTTTGGCACCTTCAACCGACAACAAACTAATCGGCGCTTTTTTATTCAAAACCAGGCTATACGGATTGTCGTGGCACAGCAGAATCTTGTGTTCTCTTGCAAATGCAACTGCCTGTTCAAACAACTCTTTTGTTGCCGGAGCGCCGGTAGGCATATGCGGATAGTTCATCCACATGATTTTGGTTTTGGGCGTAACGAGCTGAGCCATTACTTCCCAATCGGGTTGCCATCCAAAATCTTCTCTGAGTGGATACTCTATTACTTCAGCCCCTACCATTTTACTCACGGCGCGATAAGCAGGGTAACCCAGTTCCGGCACCAGCACCTCATCACCGGGATCCAGAAAAGTCAAGGAAATATGTGTGATTCCTTCTTTTGAGCCAATCAAAGGTAAAATTTCAGAAGTCGGATTCAGTTCAACATGATAGGTTCTTTTATAAAAATCTGCGATTGCTGTGCGATAACTTACGGTACCTGTATAAGGCTGATAACCATGCGCCAACGATTTATGGGCCGCTTCGGATAAAGCCTCAATAGTTTCACCGGAAGGCATCATATCAGGATTTCCAATCCCGAGATTAATCACATCGTGTCCTTCCGCAATCAGTTTACGTACCTCAGCCAGCTTCACAGAAAAGTAGTATTCTGAGGTCTGACGGGTGCGCTGTGCAGTTTCTATAATCATTATGATCAGTAAATAATGTTGTCTGGCTGTAACATGGAACGCCAACCGTTACGCATGCCGCCAAACGGCGCGCAATTTACGATTTTTACCCCAACACACATAGTACGGTAATGGGTAAACTATTGCTTGTGAAAGTATAAATTCTCAGGAGGGAATTCTGATCTGCCAACTTTCGCTTTAAAAGACGTGTATTGCGGTTAATCTGTTAATTTAGCATTATGAATTTTCGCCCATATCTACTTTTTCTGCTGTTACTCACAGCCGGTTGTTCCAAACCATCTGACAAGATCATCGTTGCAACTGCTGCTAATGTTCAGTATGTGATGCAGGATATCAAAAAAGAATTTGAGAAGGAAACAGGCAAACCGATTGAAATCGTCGTGAGCTCATCCGGCAAGCTTACCACACAAATCCGTGAAGGAGCACCGTTTGATGTATTTGTTTCTGCCGATACCAAGTATCCCAATGAGATTTTCAATAAAGGCGGAGCCGAGGAAAAACCACGTGTGTATGCGCTGGGTACGCTGGTGATATGGTCAAAAGATCTTCCTGCTGAAAAATTATCAGCAGATATTCTGACTGATGCGAGTGTCAAAAAAATTGCGATTCCTAATCCTGATGTAGCACCATATGGAGCGGCGGCTTTGGCTTTTCTGAAGAAACGTCCGGATTTTGAGAAAATCAAATCCAAACTGGTGTACGGTGAAAGCATTTCACAGACTGCCCAGTATATTTCTTCAGGTACAGCAGAAATCGGCTTCAATGCCTTATCAATCGTATTGGCACCAGAAATGAAAGGGAAAGGTGACTGGGTTGAAGTTGATTCTTCCTTGTATCAACCGATTGAGCAAGCCGCGATCTTACTTCGTCACAGCGACAATTCTCCCAAGAAAAAAACCAGTGAACAGTTCTACAAATTTCTGTATTCTGCTAAAGCAAAAGCTATTTTCACAAAATACGGATACAAGTAATTTTTGATTTCAAATGGATTGGCAGCCTCTATTGCTCACTTTCAAACTGGCAAGTATTACATCTGCAATTCTGCTGGTTGTGGCGTTGCCGTTGGCTTACTGGCTGACATTCGGGAAGTTCAGAGCAAGGGGAGTTGTAGAAGCATTAATTGGAATGCCATTAGTCCTTCCTCCGTCTGTCATCGGATTTTATCTCCTTCTGGCATTTAGTCCTTCGTATTGGTTTGGCTCTTTTATCGAAAATACGATCGGATTAAGGCTTGTTTTTTCTTTTCCGGGACTTGTCATCGCATCCATCATTTACAGTCTTCCATTTATGGTTTATCCACTTCGGGCTGGTTTTCAATCTCTTCCTGAATCGTTGAGTGAAGCCTCCTATACGCTGGGCAAAGGACGAATGGAAACCTTTTTGAAAGTACTTTTACCCAATTCCAAACCAGCAATACTCACAGCCTTTGTGCTCACTTTCGCACATACAGTTGGTGAATTTGGAGTGGTATTGATGATTGGAGGCAATATCCCCGGCGTAACTAAGGTTGCTTCAGTAGCCATATACAATGAAGTGGAAGCGTTACATTATGATGTCGCAAACCAATACGCACTCGTGTTATTCCTAATCACCTTTGTGATTCTGCTTATTGTTTACTCCATTAACAACCGACTACGAGGTGTCCGAAGAACTGCTTGAAATTGATATCAGCCATAGCCTGCATACTGCCAGCGGTGTTTTACCTATGGAGGTGTCGATTTCATTTCCTGTTGGAAGTATCCTGGCTGTTACCGGACCATCAGGATCGGGAAAGACGACATTATTAAGGCAAATAGCTGGGCTGGCTAAGCTGGATACGGGATACATAGGATTTAAAGATTCGGAGTGGCTGAACACGGAAAGCCGGGTAAATGTGCCTGTTCAGCAAAGAAGTATAGGGTTTGTATTTCAGGATTATGCACTTTTTCCGCATCTTACAGTTGAAGAAAATCTTCGGTTCGCTTTGTCCAAAGGAGCAGATGATGCCATAGTGAATGAATTACTTAATGCAGTTCACTTAAAGGAACTTGCAAAACGCAAGCCAAATCAATTATCCGGAGGCCAGCAACAGCGGGTGGCTTTGGCACGAGCACTGGTTCGTAAACCGGATGTGTTATTGCTGGATGAACCACTTTCAGCCTTAGATGCTTCCATGCGTGAAAATTTGCAGGAATTGCTTTTAAGTTTCCATCAAAAATTCGGATTCACTATGATTATTGTAACCCATGATCTGAGTGAAATTTTTCGTTTGGCAGATCATGTTGCTGTACTCAAAGACGGAAAGCTCGAAAGCTTCGGTACGCCTTCAGAAGTTTATATCAAACAGCGGCATGATAAGCATCATCTTTCTTTGTATGGTGAAGTGATATCCCGTACGGTTTCGATGGATACAATTCGCATTCATGCGCTGATTAATTATAAAATGCACATTTTTGACTTATCAGAAAATGAAGCGCAGGAACTGCATCCCGGCAAACACTTCACCATTTCCTACCATCCGGATCATCGCACCATACAACCTGTAATCCGATAAACGTATATTTGGCTTGTACGGGGTTGGGTTCTTCAAAGATTACTTCGGGTAAACTTTCAAGGGGCAGGTCTTTTTCTCAAAAACT
>DASYHR010000549.1:0-3264 GCA_035998385.1 Dyadobacter sp.
GCTAAAAATTACCAAAATGATGGTGATTCGGTTTACCGTCTTTTTTACGATACAATTAAAGGAGGGGATTACCGCGCAAGAGAAGGTAATGTTCACCGTCTTGCAGAGGTTTCCGGAAATATTATAGATCAATGCGTTGCAGCAGGTGTGCCTTTTGCACGTGAATATGGTGGTTTGCTTTCCAACCGTTCATTCGGTGGAACGCAGGTTCAGCGTACATTTTACGCAGCCGGCCAAACCGGGCAACAGTTGCTTCTCGGAGCTTATTCAGGATTGCAGCGTCAGGTTGGGATGGGTACTGTGAAGATGTACAACCGTCACGAAATGCTGGATGTAGTTAATATCGATGGCAAATGCCGCGGTATTATCGCAAGAAACCTGATCACCGGTGAAGTTGAACGTCACGGAGGTCACGCAGTTTTGCTTTGTACAGGTGGATACGGAAACGTGTTCTATCTTTCAACAAATGCAATGGGTAGCAATGTAACTGCAGCCTGGAAAGCACACAAACGCGGTGCTTACTTTGGTAACCCATGTTTCACGCAGATTCACCCGACTTGTATTCCTGTTTCCGGCGACCATCAGTCTAAGCTTACTTTGATGTCTGAGTCGCTTCGTAATGACGGGCGGATTTGGGTGCCGAAGAAAAAGAATGATACCCGTCCCGGAAATGAAATTCCTGAGGATGAAAGAGATTATTACCTGGAACGTCGTTACCCTGCTTTTGGTAACCTGGTTCCTCGAGACATCGCTTCACGGGCTGCCAAAGAAAGATGTGATGCAGGTTATGGTGTAGGAAATTCTAAACTGGCGGTTTTCCTTGATTTTGCAGCTGCTGTAGAGCGTTACGGAAAAGGCGAAGCGAATAAGAATAATATAGCGAATCCTTCGAAAGAAGATATTACCATCTGGGGAAAGGCTGTCGTAAAAGAGAAATACGGAAACCTTTTCGATATGTATAAGCAAATCACAGGAGAAGATCCTTATGAGGTGCCTATGCGTATTTATCCTGCGGTTCACTATACAATGGGTGGACTTTGGGTTGATTACAACCTGATGACTACTGTTCCTGGTCTGTACGCTCTGGGAGAAGCTAACTTCTCTGACCACGGTGCGAACCGTCTCGGAGCATCTGCTTTGATGCAGGGACTTGCTGACGGGTATTTTGTAATTCCTTATACTATCGGTTCTTACCTGGCTAAGGAAATCGGTACAGGGAAAATTTCAACCGATCATCCTGAATTTATCAGGGTTGAGAAGGAAGTTACAGATCGTATCCAAACTTTGATGTCAATCCAGGGAAAAACATCTCCTGAGTTGTTCCACCGTCGTCTGGGTCAGATCATGTGGGAGAAATGCGGTATGGCACGTAATGCACAGGGGCTGAAAGAGGCAATCGTTGAAATTCGTGCGCTCCGCAATGAGTTCTGGAGAGATGTGAAAGTAATGGGTGGTAAAAATGAATTCAACCCTGAACTTGATAAAGCAGGACGTGTTGCTGACTTTATAGAACTTGGAGAGTTGATGTGCCTTGATGCTTTGACTCGCGAAGAATCGTGCGGTGGTCACTTCCGTGAAGAACACCAGACAGAAGAAGGCGAAGCACTTCGTGATGACGAAAACTTTATGTTTGTATCTGCGTGGGAACACAAAGCGCAGGAAGAGTGGGAACTTCACAAGGAAGAGCTCATTTATGAGAATATTAAAATTGCCCAAAGAAGTTATAAATAATGGCCCTCGGCTGTCGGCATACGGCTATCGGCCGTGTCAGGGTGGCCATTGGCTTAATTAATATTACTGGTTAATCGAATAACCGCTAACTATTACAAAGATGAGTGCAGGTAACATGCATATTAAGCTTAAAGTCTGGAGACAAAGCAATAGCAATACAAATGGAGGTTTCGAAGATTACAGTCTGGATCAGGTATCTCCGGATATGTCATTTCTTGAAATGTTCGACGTTCTTAACGAACAACTTATAGAAAAAGGAACAGAACCAGTTGCATTCGATCACGATTGCCGTGAAGGAATATGCGGAGCTTGTTCAATGTATATCAATGGCAGGCCTCACGGCCCGTTGAGAGGTGTCACAACCTGTCAGCTTCATATGCGCTCTTTCAACGATGGAGATACGATCGTAGTAGAGCCATGGCGTGCAGATGCATTCCCGGTGATCAAGGATTTGGTTGTGGATCGTGATGCATTTGACAGAGTAATTTCTGCCGGGGGGTTCGTGTCCGTAAATACTGGTAATGCTCAGGATGCAAACAGTTTGCCAATTCCAAAAGTGGCTGCAGACGAATCATTTGCTGCTGCAGCTTGTATCGGCTGTGGTGCTTGCGTTGCGGCTTGTAAAAATGCATCTGCGATGCTTTTTGTATCAGCTAAAATATCTCAGCTTGCATTGCTTCCACAAGGACAAGCGGAAAGAAACATTCGTGCAGAGAAAATGGTAGCACAAATGGATGCTGAAGGATTCGGGGCATGTACCAATACAGGTGCCTGCGCAGCTGAATGTCCAAAGGAGATCAGCCTGGAGAACATCGCTCGTATGAACCGTGAATACATCGGAGCTAAATTGTCGTCATCGAACGTATAAGCTTCACATAGATTAGAAATTTGAGCAGGAGGTATCGGTATTCGATACCTCTTTTTTTGTTTCAGATTTTTTGTGAGAATTTATATCTAGCCAAAACTGTTTCGTTTTATATGGTTTTGGCTAGATATAAATTTTTATAAGTAGCCAAAACTGTGCTAATATTTGTACTTTTGGCTACTTATAAAAATCATATAAAATGCTGGTTGGTCGCGAAACGGAAATAGGAATACTGAAACAGGCTTTGCAAAGTGCTGATGCTGAGCTTGTAGCTGTATATGGCAGGCGAAGGGTAGGTAAGACTTTCCTGATCCGTAATGTATATTCGGACCGGTTATTGTTCGATTTTTCAGGTATGTATAATAGCACAATGCGGGAACAGTTAGAAAATTTTGGCAATACGCTTACCTCTGTTTCAAAAGCAAAAATTCCGCTAGCCGTACCGTTCAATTGGATACAGGCTTTTGAAGCTTTGAAAACATACATAACCCCGCTGCTAAAAAAACAAAAGTCTGTGATATTCTTCGATGAATTTCCCTGGATCGACTCTCGGAAATCAGGTTTTCTGGCAGCGTTTGAGCATTTCTGGAATTCATGGGCTAGCAGGCAGAATAATCTTGTTGTAGTAATCTGCGGTTCAGCGGCCTCCTGGATGATCCGGAAAATAA
>DASYHR010000591.1:0-7084 GCA_035998385.1 Dyadobacter sp.
TTTACTCAGGAGTCAGAAGATTTTCTTAACTGGATTATTGAACAGGATCAAAACCGCGATCTGCACCTGTTGTACAAAGTCGACGGCAGCTCGGACATGGAGGAGCAGATTCTGGAGCATTTTGAAGGCTACAAGAAATCGGCGCCGGTACGCATTGGCAATGAGGCCAACAATCAGTTGCAGCTGGATATCTACGGGGAACTTCTGGATACGATCTATATCTCCAACAAATACCATAAACCTATCACGTATGATCTCTGGCAGATCATCTGCAAAGAGGTTAAAATTGTGATGGACAGATGGCAGGAACCGGATCACGGCATATGGGAGATTCGGAATGAGGAACAGCAGTTCCTGCATTCCAGACTGATGTGCTGGGTTGCAATGGACAGAGCCATCAAAATCGGGCAAGACCGTTCTTTCCCTTTCCCACAGACCGAGTGGATTAAAGTGCGGGATGAGATTTACCACGACATTTACCACAACTTCTGGAACGAGGATCTCAAAAGCTGGGTGCAGTATAAGACTGGCAATAAAGTTTCCAACACCATCGATGCAAGCGTGTTACTGATGCCGCTGGTGCATTTTGTGGTTCCGAACGAGCCTCGTTGGGAGTCTACATTGAAGGCGGTAAACGAACATCTCAGACTGGATGTGCTGGTATATCGGTATGATAATGACGAATCGGGGATTGACGGTTTACAGGGGGAAGAAGGAACGTTTACCATGTGCTCTTTCTGGTATATTGAATGCCTGGCGAAGTCGGGACGGATTGAGGAAGCCGTTGAAAATTTTGCAAAGATGATCGGTTATGGTAATCATCTCGGATTGTTTGCCGAACAGATCAGTAAAAAAGGCGAACATCTGGGTAATTTCCCTCAAGCCTTTACACACCTCGGTTTGATCAGCGCTGCACTGGAACTTGACAAACAACTTACGCGAAAAACAGGTAATTAAGCAAGCACAGTCCCTCGCCTGCAAGCTCAGTGAGGGACTATTTATGTTATGAAAAAAGATAACCTCACAACAGCTGACTTTGCCTCTGACGTATACTAAAAAACGTTCAAGAAAATATATGCTAATATCCTCAAAAGGCACAATTGTACTATTTCCAGTATAGCCAACCTACATACACCCAGGCGCAATCAATTGTTAGTATTCAACAACTACACAAACGGTTACACAATCGCCTCATATCATTTTGTTACCGGAGGACACGTAAACAATATTTTTATTCAATATTCCTCTAAAACGGGCATTAAAATTCTGTTAAAAAAATATTTGAAAAATATTGTGAAGATATTTGATTTTAGTCCGGTACTTTTTCGATATTTATGCCATCTATTGCATTGCAACAATTTATCCCTAACAAAACATAACTCATGTCCTCTAATCTTATCACTTTTTGGGGTTTGCCGCCATCAATCGGGCATACCTCTGTTCCAGGGTTTCGTATCGTTCATCACACATTTTTATCGGCCTGATCCTGTGCTTCGGGATGTAGTATTGCGGTTTTTGAACTGAAATTTTCCATTTAAAAGGAATGTATATCTGATTGTATCCTGCCTGGTCTGATACAATAAAAATATATATACTTTTTAGGAGCTTTTTCGTCCTACACCAGTAATTCTGTAACCCAGCGCAACATCAGATAACTATTTAATCCGATGAACTTCGCCCCGGCAACCGCCCTTATCATAGCCACCTACGACTGGCCTGAGGCCTTGCATTGTTGTCTGTTGAGTGTAGCCAGACAAACTGTGCTGCCCACAGAAATTATCATCGCTGATGACGGCTCTGACCAACGAACTTTGGCGGTCATTAATAAAATGCTGAAACATTTGCCCGTTCAGGTGATACATGTCTGGCAGGAAGACAATGGTTTTCGCAAAACACAGATTCTCAACAAGGCTGTTAGCCAGTGCAGTGCGGAGTATGTGATTCAGGTAGACGGAGATGTCATTCTTCACCCCTCCTTCATCGCCGACCATATCGCAGCAGCAGAGACAGGTGTTTTTGTCCGCGGAAGTCGCGCCAGGCTTACCCCTACCCGCACTGTGGATATGCTGCAAAGCAACAACATTCGTGTGGGATTTTATTCGAGTGGAGTTTACAACCGGCTCAATGCGTTACGTATACCGTTTTTTCAACAGTTGGGTCAGCGTAAGGAAATGAAAAGCCGGAGTGTACGCGGTAGTAATCTGGCATTCTGGAAAGCTGACTTCACGCGTGTAAATGGCTATAACAATGCACTCAACGGCTGGGGGCATGAGGATGAAGAGCTTGCAGCGAGATTTATCAACAACGGTATTTGTAAAAAAATCGTGAAGCTGGGCGCCATTCAATTTCACCTGCATCACCAGGAATTGCCAAAGCCCAACGAAGGTTTGCATCGCGAGGTGATCAACAAAACGCTGTCCTCCCAACTCAAAAATTGCATAGACGGATATGAAAAACTTTACTAAAATTTCTCTGATCATCTCAACATATAACTGGCCGGAAGCTTTACGTCTTTGCCTGCTAAGCGTTCAGCAACAGTCCCTGCTGCCTTACGAAGTCATTATCGCCGACGACGGTTCAACATCGGAGACGTATCAGGTTGTTGAATCTATGCGAGCCTTACTGACCGTCCCAATCCTTCATGTGTGGCATGACGACAACGGTTTTCAGCTCTCAAAAATACGAAACAGGGCGATTGCAGCCAGTACGGGTGATTATGTGATTCAAATTGACGGTGATTTGGTGTTACATCCTGATTTTATCAAAGATCATCTTGCAATCAGCAGACATGGAAGTTTTGTAGCGGGTAGCAGAGTAATGATGAATGCCGGGCTTTCGCAAAAAATGCTGATGAAGCAAACGCCAAAGATAGCTGCTTTTCAATCAGGGCTTGGCAACTTTTACAATCGTCTGCATATCAATTGGTTGAGCCAGTACATGGCCGACCGCTACAAACCCAACGACATTTATGCATTGCGCGGTTGCAACATGGCGTTCTGGCGTGAGGATCTGATCCGTGTCAACGGGTACAATGAAGATTTTCAGGGTTGGGGCCGGGAGGACAATGAAATCGCTGTACGGCTGATGAACTCCGGACTTACAAAACGCGCCATCAAATTCGGAGGAATCGTATTTCATATCCATCACAAAGAAGCAGACAGATCCGGATGCAGGGAAAATGAGCAGTTTTTGCAATACGCATTAGAGGAAAAATCTGCATACTGCCCTCATGGCATCAGCCAATACCTGGAAACCTTCAGTTACAACATCGAAAGAAGAATCGAATTGGCAGTTGCGTAGGGTAAATGAGTCAAAAAGGATTGATATCAATCATACTGGTCACGTATAATGCTGAGGTATTTCTGCAGAGATGCCTCAGCAGCATATACGATCAGGTATATACGTTAATCGAAATAGTTGTAGTGGATGGTGCCAGTAGCGACGGCACCACAAACATTTTGCGTAAAAATTCTGACCGGATCGCGTTTTGGCAAAGTGAAAAGGACGGAGGAATTTATGACGCAATGAACAAGGCGCTCAGCTATGTAAGGGGTGAATGGATTTATTTTATCGGGGTTGACGATGTGTTAACCCCTGAGTTCTCTGCCCTTGCCTTACATTTACAAGATCCCTCCAAAATTTACTACGGAAGTGTCTGGAAATCAGGAAAGAAGTATTTGGGGAAATTATCAGCCTACCACCAGGCCAAAACGGGAATTAACCACCAGGCCATGATTTACCCGGCGAGTGTTTTTACAAAAAACCGTTACAACACAGCCTACACTATATCCGCAGACCATGTTCTGAATATGGGGCTACACCAAAACCCATCGTATAGTTTTGAATTTCAGGCCTATACAATCGCCATCTTCAATGATACGGGAGTTTCGTCTATACAGAAAGACCCTCTTTTCGAAAAAAATAAAGCGAGCCTGATCTTACAGCATTACGGATGGAAAATATATCTGAGGTTTCTGTTTAAAACTTGGAAAGCCAGATTACTTAAACGTTGAATCTTCAAACATGATCAGGATCAATTAGCTCGCCTCAATAATTCCAAATTTTCAAACTGCAACCACTAAAGCTGGCTCAGACAAAGCGTCAAAAGATTCAGGATATGATTCATAGATGTAGTCATGCTGATCAAAAAATTCAGAGGCAAGCACCATCAAAATCGCATTTGGCGTAAACTCATGCATTTGATGCCAGTCTTCCGGATTAAGTATCAGACACTGATCTGCAGAGTCGAGTATAAACTCCTGCTGCTCAAGCCCATTGTTATTAATAATTTTACAACTGCCTGTAAGACATATAGCTGCCTGTACAGTTTTATGATGTCTGTGTCCGCCACGCACCGAGTCGTCAACCCCGTAGATATAAAATATACGTTTGATATCAAACGGAATCACGCGCTCTATCACTGTGAGGTTACCTCTAACGTCTGTGAAAGTTTTCAAATCGATTAGGTGTGCCAATTTTCCTGAATTTAAATGAGTTTATAACGTTTAGAATAGTTTTTGTAAGTCCCCGCTATCATAAAATGTATCCGGCGCGTCAGACTGACGGTTATCCATGTCAAAGGCAAATACTCCTCATGACACACTGCTTTTGAATCAAAATTAACGACCTGTATTTCAGCCTCATGTAATGCCTTGACGTATGGATGAAATACTACGTCTTTCGCATCATCCCGAAGCAGATACATTTCTCCTGTCAATTTGAAACTCTTACTTACACAATATCTAAAATCGTGAAAATGAAAAAAAACGAGAGGAACCACTGTACTGCCAGCCCGCTGCACTTTTACTACATTTTCTGTTTTTTCGAATTGATAATCCTTTGCATTCCAGGGAGCAACACCTCCTCCATCGTGCTTCAACACATGCACCCCGTCGAACCTTTCTGTCCAATCATCGAGGTATTTCTGATCCCCGAATTTACCGTCTTCAAACCGGTTATAACACCACGTCAGGCAGGCTTGCATCCACCAGTTGAGTACCTTTAACCCACCGACTGTGTTTTTAAAAGTGACAAACTGAACACAGTATATACCGCACGGTTCTGATTGATCGTATTCCGGACTGTAATTGTGGCGCGTAATAAGTACATCTTTATCGCCCATTTCGTCGGTCAGCACTTTCGGGTCTGAAAAAAAGAGCAAATCAGCGTCCAGATAGGTGCAATGATCCAGGTTATAGGTATGTATGCAATGCCAGATGGTGAATGAAGTACACGTCCAGCAATATTCACCTGCCGACCGACTGCTTTTTACAGATAGCAACTCCTCCGTTTCGAATTCTTCGAGAGAAATGATCGTTGCAGACGACAAATTCATTTCTCTGAGCAGCTCACAGGAAGACTGATCAAATGCAAAAATAAACAAATGAAAGTCAGACGTTTGCCTGACCAGGGAATTGTACATCGCCAACCCACGCGACAGATAGAATGAGTTGAACAGCGTGCAAAAATACTGCATGAATAATTACGACACTAATTAGGGGCTTGTAACTCTTTCACAAATATCAGTCAATAATCAGTCATTTGATTCCAGGTTTTGAAAAAAATTTCAAACAAGAAAGGAGTATATTTTTTCTCGAATCATTTCTATAAAGTTAACGGCAGAAAATGCACTCCATTTTAACACCGCTAACTGACAACAAACCTGTAACGGGCAGCAAAATTCGTATGAAATATACCTGAAGCCAGCTTTGCAATTCGGGAAAATAAAACATTAAATTGCGCTGTACTTTACTTTCGAAAAATGTCTTTGTTCGGGTTCAAAAAGGAGAAGAAAAATCAATACGGCTGGTTCGGTGACTACCAGAATTGGGAGGAGTTAGCAGCGCTCACAGGAGGTTACGAAGAGCAGTCTATTCTGGAGATCACCAAACAAGCCCTCCTGAAAGTAAAAAACGGAGAAGCTGTGTACGAAAGAGATTCAGTTCTTTTTGACAAAAAACTATATCCTTATTCAGTCATTACGGCATTGTTGTATGCAGCAGCGGAGTGCAACGGGGCATTAAATGTGATCGATTTCGGAGGGTCATTGGGTAGCACCTATTACCAGGTCATAGATTTGATTCCACCTTCAGTGACTGTCAATTGGAGTGTCGTTGAGCAAAATGCCTATATCCAATGCGGACAGCAGTATTTTCAGGACGATACGTTACAATTTCATTACACCATAGCGGAAAGTCTGCAAGCCAGAAAAGCCGATGTTCTGTTGCTTTCGAGTGTGGTACAATATCTACCTGACCCACATGCGTTTCTGGAGGAAATACAGCAATACAATTTCAAATTTATCATTATAGATCGCACCGCTTTCGTGAATGGCGAGCGAGGCGACCGCCTGACCCTACAGATTGTGCCACCGCAGATCTACCAGGCCCGATATCCTGCCTGGTTTTTTAATGAGCGCAACTTTACAGCTCACTTTAAAAACTATCAGATCAAAACAGAATTTGAATCATCTGTTCCCGGTGAAGAGGTGATGGAAATAGATGGCGAAAAGCAGGGTTTTGACAAAGGATTTTTTATGATCCGGAAAGCGAAATAATGCAGGCATTTATTCCCGGAAACGTCTGGGTGCGCCCAACGCCCTGGGGTTTGCCGTCAGAGAATTTCAGGGCTTTCTCCGACACAACTCATTTCTCTGCATATCTTCAGATTTAATGGTAGTTTTGATTACAAACAGCAACCAACCATGCCGGATAAACAGATCGTAACATTTAGCCCCAGGAGTGCTGACGAATGGAGAAAATGGCTTGAAGAGCATCACCAGGAAGCGGAATCCGTATGGCTGATTTATTACAAAAAACATACAGGCATAGCCACCGTCACCTGGAGTGAAACGGTCGATGAGGCGTTATGTTTCGGTTGGATCGATAGCCTTGTAAGGCCGATTGACGAGGAGAAATTCATGCGACTGTTCACTAAAAGAAAGCCGAAAAGTATCTGGTCGAAAATCAACAAAGAAAAGGTGCTTAGGTTGATAGAATCAGACATGATAATGCCTGCGGGCTTCTCGGCGATTGAAACAGCCAAGCGTAACGGCTCCTGGGAAAAATTGGATGAAGTTGATAAT
>DASYHR010001104.1:0-2257 GCA_035998385.1 Dyadobacter sp.
TTTCCTCCATCTATGACAATGAGGTCGGGCAGAGGCTGGTCTTCGGCAATCAAACGTAAATATCTTCGTCCGACCACCTCGTTCATAGAAGCGAAGTCATTCGGTCCTACTACAGTTTTTATATTGAAATGACGGTAATCTTTCTTCGATGGCTTGCCTTCCTTGAAACAGACCATCGCTGATACGGGGTTTGTTCCCTGGATATTGGAGTTATCAAAACATTCGATATGCCTTGGCAATGATTTAAGCTGGAGATCAGTTTTGAGTCGTATCAGAATCCTGTCTTTTCTGGAAGTAGTGGCTGAGGATTCAACTTCACGACGTTCTGCTTTCTCTCTTCGGAAGTACATCACATTTTTCATGGACATATCCAGCAACTTTTTCTTATCCCCGATCTGCGGAACATTCACTTCCAGTTTCATTTCAAGGTCCGGGCGAATGTTACAGATCATCTCCTTCGCCTCACTGCCATACTTTTCCCGCATTTCGACAATCATCATAGCCAGGATTTCGGTATCACTTTCATCAAGCTTTTTCTTCAGCTCAATGGTTTGGGTAGCCACCATATAGCCCTGCTTGATCTTCATGAAATTGAGATAGGCGGCTTCTTCATCCGATACAATGGTGAGCACATCAACATTTCCAATTTTGGGATTGATGACCGTGGCTTTACTTTGAAATATCGAAAGATGCTCTATTTTAGTTTTCCAGGCATGGGCATGCTCAAATGCCATCTGCTCCGCAGCAGCCAGCATTTTGTCTTTAAAATACTGTTGAGGCAAAGCCAGATTCCCTTTCAATATCTGATGAATCTGTTCGATCTCCACATTATACTCTTCCTCTGCCTGCAAACCTTCACAAGGCCCTTTGCAATTCCCAATGTGGTATTCCAGGCACACTTTGAATTTGCCTGCTTCCACGTTATTTTTTGTAAGGGGCAACTGGCAGGAACGGATCGTATAAAGGGCCTTAAACATATCCAATAGGGCATGCATCGAACGGAGTTGTGCAAACGGCCCGTAAAACGTTCCCTTCTTTCGATCCAGATTCCTGGTTACAAAAACACGTGGAAACCGCTCGTCCGTTACACAAATGAACGGGTAGGTTTTGTCGTCTTTTAAAAGAATATTGAATTTAGGCTGAAGTTGTTTGATCAGCTGATTTTCCAGTAATAACGCGTCCCACTCGCTGTTGACAATTGTGTACTCTATTCTCCTGATCTGACTAACCAGCCTTTTTGTCTTACGATCGTGCTGATTGGATTTGAGAAAATAACTGGAAACACGGTTACGAAGACTTTTTGCTTTACCTACATATATGATTTCTCCTGTTTCATCGAAATAGCGATAAACGCCAGGATCAAACGGTATTTTTGAAAGTTCTTCCTTGTAATTAAATTCAGGCATTCTGAGAATTCTTATCTGTTAAAGCGGAAAAAATCCGGGCGTTATTTCCGAAAAAACAACCGTACCAGATTAAAAGTTGCTTCTTCAACTAACTGACCCGCCTGCAAAAGGGCAGCATCCAGATCCATAGGGGCATTCAAAATAGAAGTAGCATATGTGACGCCGGCATCACGGGTTTCTTTGGCTGAAATTTGCAGTGTTCCGCATACAACCGCAAGAGGCACATCGTACTCATTGCATATATCAGCGAGCCCTTTCACCACCTTTCCCTTCAGCGTTTGCTGGTCTACCTTACCTTCACCAGTAATGACGAGATCCGACGTCCTGATGACAGAAACAATGTCAGCCTGTTCCATCACAATGCCCACACCATTTTTTAATGTGGCATTCAGAAACCATAAGCAGCCCGCTCCAAGTCCTCCGGCGGCACCAGCACCGGGAATGTCACTCACATCTTTGTTAAATTTTTGGCTGGCAATCGTTGCAAGGTGTCTCAGTCCATGATCCAGAAAAGTGACCATTTCTTGATTTGCTCCCTTTTGAGGACCATATACCTGTGCCGCTCCATGTTCTCCATAGAGAGGATTGGTTACATCACATGCAACAGTTATAGTGACGTGCCTGAGTTGGGGCATTACGCCAGTTGAATCAATATGCTCAACCAAATGAAGATTACCACCTGCAGGCTGGAGCACTTTTCCTTTTTTGTCAAAAAAAACATAGCCCAGTGCAGCAGCCATACCGGTACCGCAATCGTTGGTAGCACTTCCGCCAATACCCAGGATAATCTTCGATACACCGCGTTCTACCGCCAACCTGACAAGTTGACCGGTTCCATAAGTGCTTGTCTT
>DASYHR010000593.1:0-3542 GCA_035998385.1 Dyadobacter sp.
GTAAAAATGAATACGCTGATCCTGTAATACGGCAGCAGGAAGCTACCTATACTCCTGAACCTGCCGAAGCTAAAAAGTTGAAATCAGACAGACCTGACAAGGGCATTGAAACGATGTTCCGGATCAGTTCCAACAACCACCAAAGGCTTAGCGATATGGCTGACAATAAAGCACATATCATGATTACGACTACCTCGATTATCATTTCTGTGCTATTGAGTGTACTGATCAGAAAGTTGGAGGACAATGCCTACCTGATATTGCCAACCATGATTTTGCTCACCATATGTGTGATCACCATGGTATTTTCAATACTCGCCACACGGCCAACCATTCCGCATGGAACGTTCACACAGGAAGATATTGATACCAAAAACGTCAATCTGCTTTTCTTCGGAAATTTTTACCGAATGTCCTATGATGACTATTCCAATGGAATGCAGGTAATGATGAACGACCGTGAGTTCTTATACGGAAGTCTCACCAAAGATGTTTATTCACAGGGGATGGTTTTGGGACGTAAATACCGGCTGCTTCGTGTGGCTTACAACGTATTCATGTTTGGTATCGTGGCGTCGGTTATCGCCTTTGCTATCGCTTCTATTTTTTATGGACACACTTCCTGAAGGTAAATTATTTTATCACTTTCAGATTTAATAACCAATCAATAGAATCCAAGCTAATTTTTGAAAACTGTTTGCTATATGAGTAAAACTATACAATCGCTGGCTACCGCGTTATTATTCGTTGCCACTTTGCCGGGCTGCGCACCCGCCGATAAGCCGAAAGATACCTACTCCGAATACGATCTTCACAAACCTGATAAATTCAATATGCCGGAAAGCCTGTTTGAGATATCGGGCATCACTTTTAATAAAGGAAACAGTGACACGGTTTATGCCATTCAGGATGAGGATGGAAAGGTGTTTCGACTTGCATGGGATGTGAAAGTTCAAAAGCATACCAAGTTTGCTAAAAAAGGAGATTTTGAAGATATCTCCATTGTTCAGAATGAAGTCGTCGTGCTGAAGAGTAATGGCATGCTCTACACGTTCCCACTGTCGGAGACTGCCTTTGAGGAAGCCGAAAACGTGCAGGAGCATAAAAAGCTTTTCCCAAAAGGTGAATACGAAGGTATGTACGGGGATGAGGAGACGGGCGACATTTACGTGCTTTGTAAAAACTGTGAGGCTGATAATTCCAAAAAGAGCATCACGGGGTATATTGTTAATTTGAAATCTCCGGAAAAGTTCGGTACGTTTTCTATTGATGTGAACCAGATCAGTGCTATAGCAAGTAAAGTAGAAAGAGGCTTCCGGCCATCGGCAATTGCCCGTAATCCTGTAAACAAAAACTGGTACATTGTTTCTGCCGTCAACAAGATGCTCGTTATCGCCGATTCAAATTGGAACATCAAAAACGTAGTTGCTTTGAGCTCCAACTCATTTACGCAACCTGAAGGGATTGCTTTCGACGAGGGAGGCAGTATGTATATTTCCAATGAAGGTGACGATTTGTCGGAAGGCAATATTCTTAAATTTAATAGAACTGGTAAATAGTTAACTAGCTGGGACAATTTGCCGGCATCAACGTCTTTCTGCTATTGGAGAAGATAATGACTTACACGGACAAACATGCGTACCCTTTCACAATGAAATCAATATTGAAATACCCGGCATTCCTGGTTTTGATTGTCTTGCTTGCCTCCTGTGCAAGTTATAAAACCCAATATGCCCCGCAGGCCACACAGTGGCAAACCCATGAACCTCCCTCCGATTCCCGGCTCAGACACACTATGTACCTGATTGGTGACGCAGGCAACGATTCTCCCGATCATCCTGCGCCGGTGTTGGAATATCTTAAAATGAAACTCGCCACGGAGTCGAAAAACAGTTCGGCTCTGTTTATGGGCGATAATATTTATGAGCATGGTATGCCACCTGCAGAGGATTCTGCGCGCCGGAAGGTTGCCGAATACAGAATCAATTCCCAGCTGGAAACCTTACACGACTTTAAAGGATATCCTGTTTTCTTACCCGGCAACCATGATTGGAATGGCTGGGGTGTGAAAGGTTTGAAACGACAGGAAAAGTATGTACAGAAATACCTGAATCAGCGGAGAGGGAAAACGAACAAAGAAGATTACGAAAATTACTTCCTGCCATTAAACGGATGCTCGGGTCCCGAAGTAATTGAACTGAATGACAATGTGGTGATTATTGTGGTGGATTCGCAGTGGTGGCTCACCGATTGGGACAAAGATTCCGGTGTAAACGATGGCTGTGAGATCAAGAACCGCGAACATTTCAAATTTGTCTTTGAAAATGTAATCAGAAAATACCGCAGCAAAAATGTGGTGATCGCAATGCACCACCCGCCATATACCTATGGCCCTCACGGTGGAAAATTTACGCTCAAACAACACCTCTTCCCGCTGACGGAAATGAACCCGAAACTGTTCATTCCCTTGCCGGGCCTGGGAACGTTGAGCGCATTGTTCCGTGCTACGATAGGCTCCCGGCAGGATATGGCCAACAAACATTACAAAGACCTGCGAGCTGCTATGCTGGCAGGCGCAAAGAAAAACGGAAACTTTATTTTTGCCAGTGGACATGAGCATACTTTACAATTCATAGAAAACGAAGGACAACAGTTCATTGTGAGCGGCAGTGGATCTAAAAACAGCCCGGTTGGAATGGGAAAGGGCTCACAATTTGCCACCACGGCACTGGGCTACAGTACGCTGCACTTTTACGAGGGAGATGAAACGTGGGTGAAATATTGGGAAGTAACCGCCGACGGAAAAGATGCCAGACTGATTTACCAGAAGAAGGTGAAAGATAAAAATAGTGTCGCGGCTTCAGATCATAAAGGTGTTTACTCTGAATATGAAATGCACCGTGATTCTGTGAGCCAGTTGGTAAGTAAAACGGAGGTCAAGCCTGTTGGTAAATTTCATCAGCAAGTATTCGGCAAACATAACAGAGACTTGTATTTGCAGGAATATCGTTTCCCCGTTCTGGATTTGAGTGACACCCATGGCGGACTTACACCGGTCAAACAAGGTGGAGGTAATCAGACAAACTCTCTCAGGTTGAGAAGTACCGATGGAAAGGAATATGTGTTGCGCGGACTCACCAAGGATGTAACAAGGTTTCTCCCATTTCCATTTAATAAAATGGTAGCGGCCAAATTTTTGGTAGAAGATAATTTCTTGTCTACCAATCCGTTCGCCCCACTTTCTATGCCTGTGCTGGCTGATGCGATTCAGGTATATCATACCAACCCCAAACTATACCACGTTCCCGCACAGCCTGGGCTGGACATATACAACCCGGTTTTTGGTGGTACAATGAATTTGTTTGAAGAGCGGCCAAACGGAAAAAAGTGGAAGGATGCAGCCTTCTTCGGCTATGCCGACAAGATCCTGAGTACTTCTGAGGTCGTTGAGAATATTTTGGAAAACAATAAGAACAAGGTTGATGAAGAATGGATGATCAGAACAAGACTTTTCGACTTTCTTATCGGAGACTGGGATCGTC
>DASYHR010000599.1:0-2126 GCA_035998385.1 Dyadobacter sp.
AAGATTTGTATTCTAAAATAAACAAATCTTGCAGAATAAACAACTAAATTTAAAACTTAAATATCTATAATATAAGTAGTTATATGTTTCTCAAGGGGTGACTAAATAGGTAGGGCGTAAAAATACATTTACGCACGCTCCTCCCCTTACACAAAAAAATGGGCACCCACCTTTCCGCAGACACCCATCCTCATTACTACTGAATTGCCTTTACCTCAAATCAACAACTTCCACTCCGGGATATTGCTTTTTGTTAAATACAAAAAGAGCATCTGCCACATTTACATCCGGCTGAAATTGTTCTACTTTGTAGGTTACCTTGTCGCCGTTTTTCTGGAATATTTTCCAGCTGGCAATGGATTTATCAGCCTTGTTGACCTGAATCTGTACTTTACTCACCTGACTGTTTTTACCGGTTGGTGTAAGTTCCACTGTTTCTACAACCTGATTCCCGACTTTCTTTTCGTCTACAAAAGTATACTTGAACCCTTTTTTGTAAGCTGAATAGATCTTCGTCGGATCCAGATCACCTGTGGCTGTAGGATCAAAATCCTGCAGGTTCACCTCGTTGGTTTCCTTAATATAGGTCGACATCAACTTGCCATCATTGTATATTTCCTGCCCAGCCATTTTAAGGCGAAACTTCGTACCCTTCACGGTTACGTCTCCTCTCAATGCCTTGCCTCCCTCCGGCGTGTAGGTGAATACAGCCTTGAAGGACTTGATCTTCTGATATTTGGCACTCATAGCTTCCAGAATAGCCGTAGATTTCTTATCTCCCTGAGCCGACACTTCAACTGCGTTTCCTACACAAACAAAGAACAACAGGAGAGATAACAGGACCTTCATTTTTTTCATAATTACAGAATTGATTCTAAGCAGGTTAATTGTAAAGTTCGTTTTCGTTAAACACACAAAATTTAGACCAGCTCACATGAAGATGGTTTAATGTATTTCCTTAAAAGTGTTGAAGCAACAGGATTTTTTAATTGATACCCATTACACGCAGATGCTCTTCCAGTCCGCTCAAATCCATAAACATCACGTCCCGGGCTTTACTTCCCGTAAACGGACCTACCACGCCAATCGATTCAAGCTGATCCACTATTCGTCCCGCGCGGTTGTAACCGAGCTTCATTTTACGCTGGATTAATGAGGTACTACCCTGCTGATGTGTTACAATCAAACGCGCTGCTTCAGGAAGAAGATTATCGAAATCATCTACATTAACCTCACTCTTACCTTCTCCACCTTCTTCACCTTCGTATTCAGGCAAAGCATAAGCGCCGTCGTAACCGCGTTGCGCTCCAATGAAATCGCAGACATCTTCAATTTCACGCGTATCAATAAACGGACATTGTAAACGGATCATTTCGGAATTGATTGAAAGCAACATATCCCCTTGTCCCACAAGCTGCTCTGCTCCACCGGCATCGAGGATCGTACGTGAATCAATACTGGATGTCACCCGAAACGACAAACGTGCAGGGAAGTTGGCCTTGATCAGACCGGTAATCACTTTTACAGACGGACGCTGCGTAGCCACAACCAGATGGATGCCGACCGCACGTGCAAGCTGAGCCAGACGGGCAATAGGAGTTTCTACCTCTTTACCGGCTGTCATCATCAAATCGGCAAGCTCATCAATCACCAGCACGATGTAAGGAAGGAACCGATGTCCGCGCTCCGGATTCAATCTGCGTTGCGCAAACTTGGCATTGTATTCTTTCAGGTTACGGACAGATGCTTCCTTCAGTAAATCGTAACGCTGATCCATTTCAATACAAAGCGAATTCAGCGTAAAAATTACCTTTTTGGTATCGGTGATAATGGCTTCACCGGAGTTTGGCAACTTGGCAAGAAAATGTCTTTCCAATTTATTGAAAAGTGTAAGCTCCACCTTTTTAGGATCGACCAGTACAAATTTCAATTCTGCAGGATGTTTCTTGTAAATCAATGACGCCAGAATCACATTCAAACCTACCGACTTTCCTTGTCCGGTCGCTCCGGCCATCAATAAGTGAGGCATTTTGGCAAGGTCGGCAATGTGAATTTCGTTGGAAATGGTCTTACCCAATATAACCGGCAAGTCGTAGGTCGACTTTTGGAAACGCTCGTTTGATAAT
>DASYHR010000601.1:0-3521 GCA_035998385.1 Dyadobacter sp.
TGGAGGTACTCACCGGAATAATTTCAGTAAGATCGCTCGGGGCAATGATGATACCCGCTGCATGGATACCTGTATTCCTGACCGTTCCTTCCAACCGACGGGCTTCCTGTAACACACTTGCCTGCAAATCATTACCTGAAATGATTGCACGCATCTTTTTTACATTGTCGAGCTCTTCTGGAGCTATACCTTCTTTTTTCAGCAGACTACCCTCTCCTTCCAAAGGCGCCGAAAAAATACGGTTGAGCGTCATATTGTAAGCCGGCTTGTCGGGAACAAGTTTAGCCAGCATATTCGCGTCCTGCAAAGGTAAATCCATCACCCTGGCTACATCCTTGATGGCAGACTTCGCAGCCATTGTACCATAAGTTACGATTTGTGCAACCTGATTGTATCCATACTTCTTTACCACATAATCAATCACCTTCTGCCGTCCTTCGTCATCGAAATCCGTATCAATATCGGGCAGAGATATACGATCAGGATTCAGGAAACGCTCGAAAAGCAGATCGTACTTGATCGGATCTATATTGGTGATGCCGGTACAATAAGCAACCACAGAACCCGCGGCCGATCCACGACCCGGACCGATAAATACGCCCATTTTCCTGCCTGCGTCTATAAAATCAGCAACAATCAGAAAGTATCCGGGAAAACCCATATTCCTGATCGTATCAAGCTCGAAGTTTAGCCGATCTTCTATTTGAGCGGTAATCGTACCGTATTTGAACTTGGCTCCGACGAACGTGAGATGTTTCAGATATTCCCACTGGTTAAGTACATCAGCTGTAAGCTCTTTTTTCCCCACCATTTCCGACAAAGTATGCGTTTTAAACTCGTCCGGTATCGGGAAGTTGGGAAGCAGAATATCTTTATTCAGATTCAGGGTCTTAATTTTGTCAACGATCTCGTTGGTATTGTCGATCGACTCCGGCAGGTCATTAAAGAGCTGGAGCATCTCGTTGGTATTTTTGAAATAAAACTGATCGTTGAAGAATGCAAAGCGAGAGCCTTTGGGTATCCCTTTATCGTCATCGAAATCTTTGGCCGAAGGGGTACTTTGTTTGTCGCCTGTGTTGATACAAAGCAGAATGTCATGAGCATTCCAGTCTTCCTGATCCACATAATGTGAGTCGTTGGAAGCAATAATTTTTACATTGTATTTTCTCGCAAACCGTATAAGTACTTCATTGACAATATACTGATCCCGGATTTCGTGGCGCTGCAGCTCTACATAAAAATCGTCTCCGAACAGATCTAACCACCACCGAAACTCCTTTTCGGCCTCCTCTTCTCCTTTTCGGATAATGGTTTTCGGAATAATCGCACCTATACAACAGGTTGTAGCGATCAATCCCTTGTGGTACTTTACAATAAGCTCTTTGTCAATTCTGGGGTACTTGCCATACATACCTTCAATGAATCCCAGCGAACACATTTTTACCAGATTCTTATACCCAATCTCATCTTTGGCCAGCAATAGCTGGTGATGCCTGACATCTTTTTTATCTTTGGTGAACTGTCTGATGTGGCGGTCCTCCACGACATAGAATTCGCAACCAACGATGGGTTTGATTCCCTGCTTATTTCCCTCAGCCACAAATTCAAATACACCGAACATGTTTCCATGATCCGTGATAGCTACCGCAGGCATATTATCCGCCTTCGCTTTTTTGAAAAGTTTCTTGATATCAGCAGCACCATCGAGCAGCGAAAACTGCGTATGGCAATGTAAATGAGAGAATTGCATTATGTCTTTATTTAATTACTTACCACAGGTATGTAGTGTATTGAAACTTTCGATAAGAGCCCGACAGGATGAATTACCCCATCGTTACTCTTCTGTGTGATCCAGTATATAATTCATATAGTCGCAATAAGGTTTCAGTAAACGAATCCCCTTCACCACTTCTTCACCAAAGTTTTTGGCTGTCACCTCTTTATCGGTGTAGTTATGCGCGAAGAACATCTGTTTTCTTTTCAGCAGGTCAAGCTCGGGATGATCCTTGGCATATCCTTTCGGCGCAGTTTTGAGCGACTCTCCCTGTATTTCAGGAAAGTATGCTTTGAATTCCTTTACCTCAATGATATTTTTTAACTCCTGCGCATTGTAATCTATTTCCTGACGATACCTTGCCAATTGCTCAGTCGTAGGCGACCACATTCCGCCGCCCAAAAATGACTGACCATCCGGCTGAATATGCAGGTAATAATCAATCTTTCCGGAACTACGCCCGCCTGCACCAATCGCGATAGCCAGGTTACTTTTGTATGGATCCTTATTTTTTGAAAAACGTACGTCTCGGTTGATGCGAAAAAGGCAATCTTTCACCTGAAGGTTGCCCAAATCATGAAATGTCTGAACCTCTTTAATCAGATAAGCAGTGAGCTGTTCTACATTTGCCTTCGCCTCATCGTATCTTTTTCTATTATTCTGAAACCACTCTCTGTTATTGTTGGTAATAAGGTCTTTAAGAAACTGCAGTGTGTTTGCGTGAAGCATATAAAACTATTTTTACTTGTACTGAAATTTGTCCGGAGAATAAGGCTAAATCAACTTATGATCGTTTAAAATTGAGAGTGAGGCGCTATATATTTTCAAATTTACTACCATTTTTTGATTCAATTTAACGAATTTTGGCAATTGAAAAAACATAATCTCTTGTCCACTGATAATCAGTGCCGGTCGTTGTATGGCTAAGTTATATGCCCGCTACCGCTCCGGATTGCATTTGTAACTTTTTCAATTCGTAAGCGTTTTGTCTAGCAATACGAAGTTATTTATATAATTATTTATAGTTAATGGCCAGAATCCTGACTGGAATACAAAGTAGCGGACGTCCTCACCTGGGTAATATCCTTGGTGCGATACTTCCAGCTATTGAGCTTTCTAAAGATCCCCGAAACGAGTCCTTCTTCTTCATTGCTGATCTGCACTCACTCACGTCTCTCAAGGACGGTGGGCAGCGTGCCGAATACGTGAGAGCTATCGCTTCAACATGGCTGGCTTTTGGATTTGATTTCAATCAAAATACATTCTGGAGACAATCAAGAGTGCAGGAACATACAGAGCTGGCCTGGTATCTGAGTTGCTTCACACCATTCCCGATGCTTGCCAACGCGACTTCGTTCAAGGAAAAATCTGAAAAGCTGGCGGATGTAAATGCCGGCTTGTTTACCTATCCTGTGCTACAGGCCGCTGATATCCTGCTTTACGATGCGAACATTATTCCTGTTGGAAAGGATCAGAAGCAACATCTTGAAATGACGAAAGACATAGCCAGCCGTTTCAATCAGCTGGCGGGTGAAGATATTCTCGTATTGCCTGAGCCGCAGATTGACGAGCGGATCATGACCATTCCTGGTATCGACGGACAAAAAATGAGCAAGTCTTATCACAATTACATTGACATTTTCCTACCGGAGAGTGAGTTAAAAAAAGTAACGAAGAAGATTTTATCTGATTCAAAGGGTCTCGACGAATCCAAAGATCCTGATAACGATATCACTTTCAAACTCTA
>DASYHR010000610.1:0-3299 GCA_035998385.1 Dyadobacter sp.
TGTAATCATCAACAAAGTTTTACATCATTATGTGGTCGTATACCGGGTAGGAGATAAGGATGTGGATGTGATGGATCCCGCCAGGGGTGAAATGCTGACGCTAACCTACGAGCAGTTCAAAAGTATATGGACTGGCGTACTGATTTTGGTGCAACCCGGAGATTCCTTCGTAGCAGGTAATGAAACGATTTCTGTCAACAAACGATTCTGGTATCTGCTGAAGCCGCACAAATCAATATTGCTACAGGTTTTGCTTGGGGCGGTTATTTATACACTTTTGGGTCTTTCAACTTCCATCTTCCTCCAGAAAATTGTTGATAACGTGCTGCCTGAAGGAAACCGGAATTTGCTCAATCTGATGGGTGTGGTGATGATCGGTATTCTGTTTTTCAGGGTAGTGATTAACCATGCCAAAAGTCTGCTTACGATCAAGACGGGTCAGCAGATTGATGCCAGATTGATTTTGGGTTATTACAAACACTTGCTTCGGTTGCCTCAGCAGTTTTTCGATAACATGCGGGTAGGTGAAATCATCTCGCGTATCAACGATGCAGTGAAAATCCGTGTTTTTATCAATGATGTATTGATCGGCTTTGCGGTTAATATGTTCATTCTGGTATTTTCGTTCGGGTTGATGTTTACCTATTACTGGAAGCTGGCGATGATCATGATGGGTGTCGTTCCGCTTTACGCCGTGATTTATTATTTCTCTAACAGAGTGAATAAGTCTACGCAACGGAAATTGATGGAAAGCTCTGCAGAATTGGAAGCACAGCTTGTGGAATCCATCAATTCTGTAAGTACTATTAAACGATTCGGGCTGGAAGATTTTACGAATATGCGTACCGAAACGCGCTTTGTCGGTATGCTGCGTTCGGTGTATGAGTCCAATACCAATGCACTCTGGATCGGCGATTTCAGCGGTTTTGTATCGAGTGCGTTTACGATTATTCTGCTTTGGGCAGGGTCTCTTTTTGTACTGAATAACATTATTACGCCCGGAGAATTGCTTTCCTTTTATGCCATCATCGGGTATTTTACTGGTCCGGTGGCAAGTCTTATCGGGATGAACAAGACTATCCAGGATGCGTCCATTGCGGCAGACAGGCTTTTTGAGATTATGGATATTGAGAGGGAATCGATGGAAAACAAAGCCGTGATGACAAGCGATATGATCGGGGATATCCATTTCAGAAACGTACATTTTCGTTATGGCACCCGTGTTACGGTTTTCGAAGATTTGAACCTTGTGATACCAAAAGGCAAAATAACAGCAGTTGTAGGAGAAAGTGGATCCGGAAAAACGACCCTGCTTTCCCTGCTTCAAAATATATATACAGTTGAATCCGGTAATATCCAGATCGGAGGATTCGATATTAAATACCTGACAAACGATAGTTTGCGACAAATGGTGAGTGCGGTGCCGCAGGATGTTCACTTGTTTGCAGGCAATGTGATCAACAATATTGCTGTCGGGGAGTTTGAACCGGATATGAAAAAGGTAGTTTCGATTTGTCAGGAACTGGATATTATGAAATTTATAGAGAACCTGCCGAATGGTTTTAATACATATATTGGAGAGAACGGGACGAGTTTATCGGGTGGGCAAAGGCAACGTTTGGCCATTGCCCGGGCCATGTACAGAGATCCTGAAATCTTGATTCTTGATGAGGCGACTTCTTCTTTGGATTCGAAGTCTGAGCAATATATTCAACTGGCAGTGCAGGCATTGCGGAAAAAAGACAAAACAATTATCATCATTGCCCACCGGTTAAGTACGGTCATGAATGCAGACAAAATTGTGGTATTGGAGCAGGGGAAACTGATTGAAGAAGGAAGTCACAAAAAGCTGCTTGCCAAAAAAGGTAAATATTATGATATGTGGATACAACAGTTTCCGTCACTGGAAAGCGTGAACTAAGATTTCACACCCGATTTATAACATTTCTCGCCCTGGTCCTGAATCGGGGCATTTTTGTTAGTGTTTGTAAGGCTATTCCAATAATTTAGCGTTACAAACGCTGAACACAGATCTGAACACTGATTGTAAATGAGAGGGGGAAGAACCCGATTGCAAATCGGGCTTAGCGGGAAAACTTTCAAACTAAAGACACCAAAATGATTAACAGACTTTACGACACTTCACTCGGACTGCTTACGGACCTGTATCAACTTACCATGGCGTATGGCTACTGGAAATCCGGCAAAGCGGAGCAGGAGGCCGTATTCAATTTATACTTTCGGAAACACGCGTTTCAGGGTGGATTCACTATCGCGTGCGGACTAAGCAGTGTGATAGATTACCTGAATGAATACCGGTTCGACGAAGCGGATCTGGAGTATATAGGCTCCCTCACAGGGAACGATGGTGAAAAGCTATTTGAATCCGGTTTTCTGGATTACCTCGGTAAAATGGAGCTCAAATGCAGTGTGGATGCAGTTCCGGAAGGTACGGTTGTATTCCCGAATGAGCCTCTGCTCAGGATTCAGGGCCCGATATTGCAGTGCCAGTTACTGGAGACGCCTCTGTTGAATCTGATTAATTTTCAATCCCTCGTTGCTACCAAAGCAGCACGAATGCGCCTGGTAGCGGGTGAAGATTCCTTACTTGAATTTGGCTTGCGCAGGGCGCAGGGGCCGGATGGAGGTATGACGGCGAGTCGGGCCGCATATATCGGCGGTTTCGACGCAACTTCGAACGTACTTGCCGGCAAGCTTTATGGTATACCTGTGAAAGGAACACATGCCCATAGTTGGGTAATGTCATTCGACACCGAGCTTGAAGCATTTGAAACCTATGCGAAATACATGCCCAATAACGTGACACTGCTTGTAGACACTTACGATTCATTGCAGGGTGTGAAACATGCAATCACTGTAGGAAATCAGCTACGGGAACGGGGTTATGAGTTAGGCGCAATCCGTCTCGACTCCGGTGATTTGGCATACCTGAGTATAGAAGCACGAAAATTACTCGATGACGCAGGCTTTGAAAAAACAAACATTGTGGCCAGTAATGATCTGGACGAATACATCATGGATAGTCTTAAAATCCAGGGAGCCAGGATTTCCGTCTGGGGTATCGGAACTAAACTTGTGACCGCGTTTGATCAGCCGGCATTGGGTGGTGTTTTCAAATTAGCCGCTATCCGAAATGAAGAAGGAGAGTGGGATTATAAACTGAAACTTTCTGAGCAGGCGATCAAAGTGTCAACTCCCGGTATACAGCAGGTGCGTCGCTTCAAAGATAACAAAGGCTTTTTGTCTGATATGATTTTCAATATTGAGACACCTCTAGT
>DASYHR010000616.1:0-4051 GCA_035998385.1 Dyadobacter sp.
TCCTGGCTTTCCGTAAAGAACGATTTCTCGAAAACGAGTTACCGGACTTTTTCAAGACTATGTATTTGTTGGACATCAGTATGGAGGAATTGCAGGCCAGGTATCAGGCATTTGTAAATGAGGTATTTCCCAAAAAATTATAACTAACAAACAGATGAAAAAGAGCAACATACTGATCATTTGCCTGATAGCGTTTTCATTTATAGCTATGATCGGCTCAGGACTTACCCTGAAATCGCAATTTGACAAAATTGACAGAAAGGATCCATATTACCTTTTTGATAAAACAACGCTGGGCGATTTTAAATACATCCGGCTTTCGGGCAATTACCATGGCACCACAAAAATAATGCATGGGACAGAACCTAAAATTATGGTAGCAGTTATAAAAAATGATGATAAGACGCCAATTGTGACCTGGAAAATGAGCCGGGACACACTTGTAATTAACTATAAGATGACTGGAAATGTAGCAGGCTTTGAGGAACATCAATATGATCAGCTTCCTAATGTCTACGTTGTGGCACCTCATTTGTCAGGCGTTTTTTCACAAGGAATCACCACATTTATTGAGAATATCAAGGCTGACTCATTTGCCCTGGAACAAAAAGGGTTTGGGGTAATTCTGAAGGACAACAATTTCAAAAAGTTGACATCCACAGTTATTTCGGGCGCTAACCTTACCATTGTCAAAAAGAACAACCTGGAGCAAACTAAGTTGCGTGTAACTGATTCCAGCTCTGTTCACATAGAAAGTGACACATTCCGTTCTTTTCAATTAACGACTGATGATTCTGTACAATTGAATTTTCCTGCAAGTCTGTTCAAAAAAATCACTACACTGTAATTTGCATCTGTTAGCCATTCCCTTCGAAAGCGCGCCAGCACAACTCTGGCGCGCTTTCTGTTTTTTAACCACAAAATACCGGAAGTCCCCTAACCTGATTTTCCACAAATATATCTCAGCATACCCAAAGGATTGATACCTTTGCAAACTGAAAAATTGATTGGAATGAGTACCATTGAACACACCGCCGGAGCTATAGAAACCGGCGCAGCTTATTTGCTGACCGATAGTCGTCAGATATCGTTTCCTGCACAAAGTATTTTTTTTGCGATAAAAGGCCCTCGTCATGATGGACATGTATTTCTTCCTGAACTGTATCAGAAAGGCGTAAGAGAATTTGTACTGGAAATAGGCTCATTTACGCCTGAACTTCGCGCGCTTACTACAGCATGGAACGATGCTAAAATATGGGTCGTAACATCCGGAATCAAAGCACTTCAAAAGACTGTTATTGCGCACAGGAATAAATTTTCATTACCGGTAATCGGAATTGTCGGAAGTAACGGAAAAACAATTGTAAAAGAGTGGCTGGCGCAATTACTCGCGCCGGGACAGCGTGTCGTTTCAAGTCCGAAAAGCTACAATTCACAAATCGGCGTGCCGCTTTCTGTCTGGAATATCAATAAGGAAAATACACTTGGAATCTTCGAAGCTGGTATTTCTCAGGCCCATGAGATGGAGTATCTGCAGCAGATCATCCAACCCACAACAGGCATTTTTACCAATATCGGCTCAGCACACGACGATGGTTTCAGAAGCAGAAAACAAAAGATAACTGAGAAACTCCGCCTCTTCACAAAGGTTAAAAAACTGATATACCGGAAAGATTATACAGAGATAGATGAAGAAATCGGTCTGATATTAAGACCTGTAAATCCTTTTCTAAAAACGGTGAGCTGGGGGCTAACCGGCAGTGCCGATGTACAGGTGAGTTATACTTTCAAGAGAACTACCACACTGATCTCTGTACAAGGCACCTTAGGCTCACACCGTTTTGAGACCATTTTCAGAGACGAAGCATCACTTGAAAATCTTGTCCATTGTCTTGTTTGTATGCTTGACTTCGGCATACCGGCTTCCGTGATTCAGCAAAGGATTGAAGTGTTGCGCCCGGTTTCGATGCGACTTGAACTAAAGGAAGGAATCAATCATTGCTATATCATCGATGACGCCTATAACAACGATTTACAAGGACTGTCGATGGCCCTTAATTTCCTGGGACAGCAGGAACAGCGCAAACTGAAAACTGTGATTTTATCAGATGTATTGCAAACCGGGCAAACTCCGGCGGAACTTTACAGTAGTATAGCACGGCTGCTCAGCGAAAAGAACATAGATAGACTTGTGGCGATTGGCCCGGAAATTACGAGTCAGGATCATTTATTTCAGGTTGAACAAAAAGAGTTTTATCCTGATACGGATGCCTTTCTGAAAGATTTCCCTTATGCCAGTTTGCATGACAATCTGGTTCTCGTCAAAGGCGCACGGCCATTCTCTTTCGAAAAAATCGTGCACAGGTTACAGCAAAAGGTTCATGGAACAGTGCTCGAAATTAATCTGGATGCGCTTACGCATAATCTCAACTTCTACAAGTCTAAAATCGGCACTGAAACCAAAATCATGGTGATGGTGAAGGCTTTTGCATATGGGAGCGGAAGTTCCGAAGTCGCCTCACTTTTGCAGTACCACCGTGTCGATTATCTGGGCGTTGCCTATACAGATGAAGGTGTAGCATTGAGGCAGTCTGGCATTACATTGCCTGTCATGGTCATGAATGCCACTCCTCCTACCTTCGATTTGCTTTGGCAATACAAGCTGGAACCAGAGATTTACAGCAGAGCTATTCTGACCGAATGGATTGCCTATACTAACAAACGCAACGACTCTTCTGAAGCGCCGGCAGTGCACCTGAAACTGGACACCGGCATGCATCGCCTTGGCTTCACTGAGAACGATTACGACTGGCTGGTAGAGCAATTACAGCTGAATCCGGCGATTAAAATCTCGACCATGTTCTCTCACCTGGTAGGTGCTGACGAAGGTGAACACAATGATTTTTCGAGATTACAGTACGACAGGTTTGTGAAAGGAGCCGCGCGGATCGAAGAGGCGTTGGGCTATCCCGTTACCAAACATATTCTCAATTCTGCAGGTATTGTGCGTTTCCCGGAGTACAAACTGGATATGGTTCGACTGGGAATTGGCTTATACGGCGTTGAAGCAACAAGTCGCCAGCAGGAGGCATTGTTAACGGTGGGAACGCTGAAAACCGTGGTATCTCAAATCAAATACCTCGCAGCCGGCGAAACAGTCGGCTACAGTCGCAAAGGCCAGATCACACATAATTCTGCCATTGCAACACTTGCGATAGGTTATGCGGATGGTTACGATCGGGGATTGGGAAATGGTGTCGGCCAAATTTGGGTAAACGGAACACTCTGCCCTACCATTGGTAATGTATGCATGGACATGACCATGGTGGATGTTACCGGGGCGGATGTCAGTGAAGGCGACGAGGTCATCGTTTTCGGCAAAGAAAGGCCAATTACGGAGCTAGCCAAAAGCATTGGCACCATTCCTTACGAGATTCTTACAGGGATTGGTGAGCGTGTCAAAAGGGTATTTTATAAGGAATAATACGCAAAAACGCCTTCAGCTAAGTTAAGCCGAAGGCGCTTTTATTGGATATTTAGTCTTATTCTGCTACAGAAGGAGTCTCTGGATCTGGTCCGGTTTCAGACTTTAAAACAGGTTCCTCAACCACAATTTCCCCTTTCTCAAAAAGTTTCGTCTGCATCACATCTTCCAGTTTCACATCATAAAAGGCTTTGTGAATATTGAGCGCTTCTGCTCCTTCCTCCACCTCACATTTGATGTAGGATCCATCCTCCTGCATTTCATATGCATTCACATTATCCTGCAAACTGAAAGAAAGAATATGAATGGCCTGCTGCCTCACGCGCGGATCCACCAGCTTGAATAACGATTCGATACGTTTGTCAAAGCTACGAACCATCGCATCTGCACTTCCACCGTATACAACAGGCTCACCTTTCTGATGAAAATAGAATATTCTGGAGTGCTCCAGGAAATCACCTACCAACGAGCGTACCGTAATGTTTTCACTTAATCCCTCACGTCCCGGGCGAAGGCAGCAGATACCTCTTACAATCAGCTGCATGGGCACTCCGGCCTGCGAAGCCT
>DASYHR010000640.1:0-1924 GCA_035998385.1 Dyadobacter sp.
TCAATACTTATGATGCCGAAGATTCGCGTCTGGCTGACACATGGATCATGGGACCACAGAGAAGTGCTGCCACCGGAGCCGTAGTAATTACGTATGGTAAGGCAGTTCCAAGCATCGAAAAAACTGCCTCTACTGATGGATACAGAATTGGTAAATACAAGATTAAACCAAATGCTACCGGTTCACTGGACAATGACTTCCCGTTGCTTCGCTATGCAGATGTTCTGATGATCAAAGCTGAAGCTTTACTCAGAACCGGAAAAGCAGATGAAGCTGCTGTTATCGTAAGCGATATTCGTAAAAGAGCATTTAAAACGAATCCATCCAAAGCGACCGTGACAGGAGCTGACCTGGCCAAAGGAAGTAAATACAACTATGGTATTCAGGCTGTAGATGGCAGCATTACTGAAGTACAAGGGGGAGACGACATTAAGTTCGGACGTTTCTTTGACGAACTGGGCTGGGAATTTGCTGCAGAGGCGCACCGCCGCCAGGATATGATCCGGTTTGGAGTACATCAAACGAAAAAGTGGTTCAACCATCGTCCTCAGACGCAGCAGCGCACATTGTTCCCTATACCTCAAGGCGAGCTTGACAAAAACACGAACCTGAAGCAAAATCCGGGTTACTGATGTACTCGGAAAGAACGATAAGTGCGCATTTGTTTAATGAATCATTTATAAATTCAATGTTTATGAAAACTCTGAAAATCATGCTTGCAGCTGCCATACTGCTTTGTACAACTCAGTTCAACACCAGTGTTTCGAAACCTGTCGCGTCATGGACAAATGGAGTTTATTGCGGATACAGCGGTTTACCGTTTTATGCGAAAATCAACGTGATTAACGATGTGCCAAATATTGTAGAAATCAGAAATATGTCGGGCGCCATCGTGCCTTATAGCCTGCATTCACTTGGTATCCAACCCACCAGTGAAGGTACTTTTTCTATAAATATAACCATAGGTGGCGTTAATTATGTTGGAGGTATTTATACGTCCCATTGCTAGTTATAGCAGTAAGAAAAGACAAGTTAAATTTGGTTAGGTAGTTTAGAATCCTGCTTTCAGATCTCCTCAGTCTGAAACAGGATTTTTTCTTTTTAGCAACATTTATTCCATTCGCGTACATCTATGCCATCCGTGGAAAAAAATAATCGACTCAATAGGTAATTCCTGCAGATAAGTTCTTTTGTGGTTTCATGATGGCATAGCCGCAAGAACACAATATACTCTGCAATGATTATCAGTACAATAAAAAGAATTTGCCTCGGTTTACTCATTCCAATTGGAATCATCACAACAGGCTATGCTCAAAAAATTAACAGGAAACAGGTTGTCGACAGACATAAAGTAAATGTAAAATCAGCCGACACCCTAAGCTCCCTCACCGTTGGAAACGGGTCGTTTGCTTTTACAGCAGATGTAACCGGACTTCAAAGTTTCCCGGAATATTATCAAAAAGGCGTTCCCCTGGGAACGCAGTCAGAATGGGGCTGGCACAGTTACCCGAATTTGGAAGCATACAAGTTTGAAGAAACGTTACACGATTACGATCAATACGGCAGGAAAATCTCCTATTCCGTACAAGGTAAAAATCCCGAAAGAGGCAAACAGGCTACCGAATATTACCGCGTCAACCAGCATCGTTTGCAGCTGGGGAATGTCGGTCTGGATATATTAAAAAAGGACGGTTCTCAGGCCGGAATATCCGATATCAAAAACATTAACCAAACCCTGGATTTATGGACGGGAAAATTGACAAGTCAGTTTACAGTGGAAGGGACCAAAGTGACAGTCGTCACCGTAGCGCATCAGCAGTCGGACGCTATCGCAGCGCGCATCCAGTCGGACCTTTTGAAACAAGGTCGTATCAAAGTTCGCCTTCGTTTCCCTTACCCGAATGGCCAGTTTAAGGATGAAGGC
>DASYHR010000677.1:0-2831 GCA_035998385.1 Dyadobacter sp.
TCCTTCAGGAACTGCGTAGATACCGGCGCGGAGTTATTGATCGACTCACGTGTGTCAGCAATAGCTTCAGGCGTTACGTTCAGACCTTTCGCCAGGCGTAGTTTGTAAAAGTTAGAGTTGGCTGTATTATCGTAGATTTTGTTTCCTGCAACCCCATTGAAATTGGCAGTAAGGTCAAATCCTTTGTAGGCAATATTTCCACTGAAGTTATACATCTTGGTAGGTAGTGCCGATCCTGCTACAACTCTGTCCTTATCTGTTACGATTCCATCTCCGTCTACATCTCTGAAAGTACTTATTCCTTTGTCATCATATCCTGTAAATTCTTTCAGGAAAAATGCTCCGATAGACTGATTGTTCAAATAACCATTGATAGTTGCAGACGTAAGCCCCGATCCTTGTGCAGAACCTGAAACGATTACTGAATAAGGCGAATTCTCAACTCTGTTTTTGATGAAAGTCATATTACCACCGATTGAGTATCTCAAACCATTGTCCAGTGATTTTCTGAAGTTTAAATCAAATTCAAGACCTTTGTTGATAATACGCATGTCAGGCACGTTAGTCCAGAATGTACCGGCCGGCTGAACAGGATCAGCAGGAATAACTTCCAAAAGAATTTTCTCTGATGTCTTCGAGAAGTAATCAACTTCCCCTGTCAGAGCACCTTTAAAGAATCCGAAATCCAAACCAATATCAGTTTGAGAAGAAACTTCCCACTGAATATCCGGATTGGCCAAACGTGAGTACGTAGTTCCACCAGGATATACGTTATCAAGCGGGTAACTGGTTGTAGGAGATACGGTTGATGTAAAACGGGCCTGAGTAATTTTAGAAGGGATTTCCTGGTTACCCGTTCTTCCCCAGCCAGCTCTCAGTTTCAAATCTGAGAATGGACCTGATTTCAGGAATTCTTCTTCAGAAAGTCTCCAACCTAACGAGAATGAAGGGAAAGATCCATATTTGTTGTTGTCTCCGAATTTGGATGAACCATCCACGCGTAACGTACCGGTTACCAAATACTTATCTTTAAAGCCGTAAGTCACCCTTCCGAAGAAAGATTGAAGCTCATTAATCGTGGCATATCCGCCAGGCTTATTCAATACCAAACTCAAATCCTGACCAAGTCCCGGATTGTAGATCGGCTCAATATCCGAGATCGGGAATTTGTCGATACTGTAATTGCTTCCCTGGATAAATATACGCTGATAAGAATGACCTGCCAGTGCTGAGAAACTGTGATTTTTACTATTGAATGTGTAAGTCAGGTAGTTCTCAATCAGACGGTTACTGTTTGTGATGCGATAATCTTCCAGACGGCCGATTTCGAACGGAACTGCATTAGGTCTCGTTTGTTTGTTCTGCGCAGAGGTAGAGTGATCAATACCAAAGTTCAGCTTGTAAACAAGTCCTTTGATGATTTTAACAGAAGGAGAAATGCTTGCCAGCACCCGGTTGTTTACCAGTTTCTCCTTATACAAATTCATTGTCACCAAAGGGTTTGTTCCGTCCTGGTATTGGAAAGGTAACCCGTTTTCATTGTAAGGAGCATAAGTAGGATTTGCCGAAATGGCAGAACCAATTACACTCTGTATGTTGGGACGATTATTCTGCGTATTGTTTGCGTTCAGGTTCAGATCCAAGGTCACCCGGTCCTCGAACATCTTTTGGGAGATGTTGATACGACCTGTGTAGCGATCCTGCTGACTATTTTTAATAATCCCCTGTTGTTTTTGGGCACCGAAAGACGCGTAATAAGTCATCTTGTCGTTACCGCCACCCAAGGAAACATTGTGATTATGCGTGTAGGCAGTACGTGATATCTCTTTCTGCCAATCTGTGTCAGCGCCGCCATTGATGACCGTAGCGCCAAGCTTGGCTGCTTCCGCAAGGAATTCAGGTCCCGAGAATACATCCAGGGGACGCGCCATTTTAGAAATACCGATACTTCCGGAATAACTTACTGTTGCTTGTCCGGATTTCCCTTTCTTAGTGGTAATCAGGATCACACCATTGGCTCCGCGCGCTCCGTAAATCGCAGTAGCAGATGCATCTTTCAACACATCAATAGACTCGATATCCTGAGGATTCAAAAAGTTGAGCGGGTTGGCATCTCCACCTGTTCCGCCGTTATCCAAAGCCATTCCGTCCACCACAAAAAGAGGAGTACTGCCCGTGCGCACACCGCCTGGTCCGCGAACTGTAATACTTGTTTTTCCTCCCGGCTCTCCCGTTGCAGAGGTGATATTTACACCAGAAACTTTTCCCTGAAGTAATTGTTCCGGTGAGTTAATAATTCCCTGGTTAAATTCAGCTGCTTTTAGTGACTTTACGGATCCTGTGATATCTTTTTTAGTACTCACACCGTAACCTACTACCACTACTTCACCCAAATTGGAAGCGGACTCTTTCAGATTGACTACCAATGAATTTGCATTGGAATCGGTCACCAGAAAGTCTGTTACAGACTGTTTTTCATAGCCTATGTAGCTAAACTGGAGCGTGTATTTATTGCCGGTCTGGAGGCGAGGGAAGGAGAACTTACCGTTTTCGTCGGTGGTGGCACCCTGCTGGCCTGAGCCGTCTGTATTGCTAAGTAGAACTGTTACACCTGGAAGGCCCTCGGTTGTGCCACTGGTAACAACTTTACCGGAAAGTGTTATTTCCTGAAGCATAACCACACCAAATGGATATCCAAGGGGCGTCGTAGCTGCGAAAGCAGTTGTGTAGAGTCCGCATACAGCGGTGATCTGGCACAATCCGTTTCGAAGTAATCGCCTTTTGATAGAAAAGGTCGAGGTTTTTTTCATAAATTAATCTGATTAGTAAAT
>DASYHR010000691.1:0-1762 GCA_035998385.1 Dyadobacter sp.
ACTACCAACAGCTACGATATCAATATCCTTACTTTCCCGTTTCAAAATCAGATCGCGAACAAAACCTCCGATTATATAAACGTCAACACCAAGCCTTGATGCGGCCTGTGCTACAACTTCCAGTATAGGGTATTGGATTAACTGATCTTTAAAATTCATGGCGCAAAGGTATAAAATCACTCTTAACTATTTGTAAATCAATTTGTTTGCTCAACTAAAAACTGAACTAAGCAACAAAATAGCAACACATTTATTTTTTACTTAATATTTGAAAATCAAATAAAAAATGCGCTTTGAACTACTTAATTTCGTTCAAAGCGCGAAGATAGATAACAATGTCTTAATAATTATTGTCGTGAACGTTTTCTACATACCATGCTCCTGAATGATAAATCAACGAAACAACACTACCACCTGGCATCTCGTGGTTGTCCGTGTTAGACCTGATCGTTTTATGCAAATCGTAAGGATGTGTGTTGTTGACGGCCAAAATCTGAACCCGGTTGCCGTCACGTAACGGGTTGGCATAAGTCGCGCCTGCAGCGTTTTCCTTGACCAGGGTAAGTAAAGGCTTTCGAGCGGTGAACCGCATAACGATAAAGCTAAACTTCGTCGGATCTACATAATACAATGTCCCAGGCACTGCATTGATTTCTATCGTGCTTTGCCCCGCAACGTTCAAAGCGCCTAGGTGCGATACGCCTTGGTCTGCCATCAGTGCATAATTATCTCTGGCTCCTGAAGCTTCAAATCTTGCTGCAATGTTGACGCCTTCATTTACTACATCGCCTTCGGGAGTGGCAAACTGCTTCACCTGATTGTTTTCAAGTCTTAATAGGCCGGATGTCAATCCTGCTGAGAACACATTTGTTCCAAGGTAAGCTCCGACATCATTTGGATCATCTCTGAATACCAGCTGAGCGCCTGTATCAAATGTCCCGTCTTCATTCATATTGGTAAGCGTTGGCCCAGCAATTGTCAATCCGCCTATCTTACCTTTTGTTGCTCTCATGTATCCAGCTCCGTCAACACGAAACGGTGCGGTCTCCTTCCCGTCCCAATCAGATCCGGCATAAATACGGATTCCAGTTTTATCCTCCGTTTCAGATCCTGCAAGCCCTGCTTGCCCTTTGTACCCTGATGCTTCAGATGGATCGACACCTTCAACTTCAATTCTGGTACGACCGTAAACTTCGCCAGCCTGATTAACCCGGAACGGTGCTGTGTCTCTATTTTCTGTACTTGCGCCCGCCCAAAATCTGATTGAATCGTCATCAGTCCCCTTTCCTGATATCCCTGCCCAGACGGCATTCTTATCACCAGCCAACTGAATTGTTCCTGATGTGATAATCCCACCATCAATGGCGGTAGCTGTGTTATCAAAGTTAAACGGCTCAACCCAGTTATTCGGATCGAAGCCAGTTGGTCTTGTCATGATTGATCTTCTCAGTCCATCCGGCGACATCCAAAGGTCACCTTCTGCGTACGGACCTGCTGGCAATGCCGTGAACATCTGAACATGCTTGTTATTGCCAAGACGAGTGTATTGTTTGACGTACGATTTGATTGTGTCCGGATCAGATACATTAACCCATGCGCCACCGGACCGTCTGCTCACCGCGAGTGTATTCACATTAAACCACATATCCCCTGCATGTAAATCTTCTTCACCTGCAGGCCAAACAGCCGGATCGGTTGCCCGGAACCAGGCTGTGATCTTTCCATTAATGTAGGAGTCGAGCGGCTCAACCACCGACACTTC
>DASYHR010000003.1:0-4157 GCA_035998385.1 Dyadobacter sp.
TAGGATCAGCAGCAGCCGGAGGACTAACAACTACTTGCCGCCGGGAAGGTGATGAATGGGTATTGAACGGACAAAAGAAGTGGATTGGAAATGCTACCTTCTCGGATATCACAATCATTTGGGCGCGGAATCCGGAAGATAATCAGGTAAAGGGCTTTATAGTCCGGAAAGATAATCCCGGCTTCAAAGCAGAAAAAATGGAAGACAAAATGGCGCTCAGGACGGTACAAAATGCGCTGATTACGCTCACAGATTGTCGCGTGAGCGAAGTGGATCGTCTTCAGAATGCCAATTCTTTCAAAGACACAGCCAACGTACTACGGATGACACGCGCAGGAGTGGCCTGGCAAGCAGTGGGTTGCGGACGGGGTGCTTATGAGCTGGCATTGAAATACACCATGGAACGGAGGCAATTCGGCAGACCGATCGCCAGTTTCCAGCTTGTACAGGATTTACTCGTAACCATGCTGGGTGACCTCACCGCCATGCAAACCATGGTGCATCGCCTATCTCAGTTACAGGACGAAGGTGATATCACGGACGAACATGCCTCACTGGCAAAGGTATTTTGTACGTTACGCATGAGATCTATTGTCGACCACGCCAGAGAACTTTTCGGCGGAAACGGTATTCTACTGGAATACGATATTGCCAGGTTTGTAGCAGATGCAGAAGCGATTTACTCTTACGAAGGCACCAAGGAGATTAACTCCCTGATTGTAGGACGCGCCATTACCGGTGAAAGTGCGTTTGTGTAAAATACCTATCTTACAGAATATTTTTGAAGCTGATTAACATAAAACTCAAATCTGTCTGATTCGGGAATAATTTTTGTGTTCAGCTATCCAACAACGTTACATTCGAAATGAACGGCAGTTAAACTGCAACGTTATTTATGTTTAACCAAGCCCGAAAAATTCAGATCCGAGCATGAGTGTGTCTGACCAACCCAACTATATTTTTTCCGAAAAACGAGATTTCTTAGATACAGAATACGCGCTTCAGGCAGCCGGCCTTGGCGCATGGGAAATGGATGTAAAAAACCAGACAATCTGGTGGGATGCGCAATGTGCCAGACTGTTTGGCTCTGAACTATCCAATCCTATCTCCTACGAAAATGCACTAAGGAATGTGTTGGAGGAGGATATACCTGCGCTTCGATCTGCCACCTGGAAGGTACTGAGCAGTAATGATGATGAATGTTACGAAGTTGCCTGCAGGATCAAAAAAGAAGATGACAATGACATCAGGTGGATCAGATTTACCGGGCGAAGTACAGTAAATCCAGCTGGAGAAATTGTCAGGTTTGCAGGTATTGCTCAGGATATAACGCGGGACGTTCACCAGCAACAGCAGGTGGAACGAAATGAACAAAGCTTCCGTGCACTCATTCAAAATGCCCCTTTCGCGATGGGTGTGTATACATCACGAAGCCTTATTATTGACATTGCAAACCCTGCCATGATACGGGTTTGGGGCAAAACAGATGACGTAATTGGTACCCGCCTCGCAGAAGCCCTGCCTGAACTTGAAGGCCAACCATTTATCGCCATTCTCGAAAATGTTTTCGATACGGGCATTGCCTATTCCAGTGCTGAGCAGGAAGTAAAGCTGGTCGTGGATGGTGAATTGCGAAGCTATTGGTTCAACTTTACTTATGAACCTTTAATTAATGCCGAAAACGAAGTGTATGCGATTCTGAATATGGCTGTTGATGTCTCTGAGAAATTCAAAGCCAGAAAAGCGGCTGAAGATAGCAGAAATCAGCTGCTGGCTTCGTTTGAACAGGCACCTGTTGCGATTGCAGTGATTACCCCGAAAAATCTTGTGTTTGAAATGGCTAATCAGTTTTACTGTGACCTGGTAGGCAGAACACGCGATCAACTCGTTGGTAAACCATTGGCAGAAGCACTTCCTGAGCTCGACGGACAGGGGTTTGACGACTTGTTGAACGGCGTGATCAATACCGGCATTCCGTATACAGCGCCGGAGGTACCGGTGCAGTTGCGAAAGAAAAATAAGTTGGAAAAGCTGTATGTAGACCTCACTTATCAACCACAGTACGATGACGATGGAATCATTTCCGGTGTTCTGGTGGTAGCTACCGACGTCACCCAACAGGTTACCGCGCGTCAGCGAATCGAACATAGTGAAACAAAACTGAAATCTATTGTCTCAAATGCTCCGGCAGCAATGGCCGTCTTCATGGGCAGGGATTTGGTAATAGACCATTGCAATCAGGCATTTATTGAAATTATTGGGAAAGAACCTGATGTAACGGGACGTCCGCTACGCGATGTAATGCCTGAATTGGAAGGACAACCCTTCCTGCAAATCCTCGACAACGTATTTACGTCCGGGACGATGTACCAGAGTTATGCATCTCAGGTAGATGTAAATAACCACGGTACCATGACGCATGGTTTTTACAACATCACCTACACCCCGCTTTTCAATGATGACGGTGAAGTATACGCTATTCTTGAAATCGCGATCGATGTAACAGAAGAGGTATTGGCAAAGCAACGGATTGAAGAGGGAAAGGAATTTTTAGCCGGAGCTGTTGAACTGGCAGAGATGGCCGTCTGGAGCTTCGATATCAAAGCCAACCGTTTCAATTTTTCACCACGCTTCAGGAGCTGGCTGGGTTTTTCAGAAGATACGCAAAGTGTAGAAGATACTTACGATGCGCTTCCGGATGCATTCCGGGACATTGTAGCATTAAAACTCCAGGATGCTATGCGCCCCGGGTCTTCAGGTATATATCAAAATGAACATCCCGTTATCAACAAGCTTACCGGGCAGCAACGCATTATTCATGCACAGGCCAAAGTGTTTTTTGATGAGGATGGAAAGCCTGCACAACTGAGTGGTACAGCCATTGACGTTACGGCGCAGCGGGAGCTACAGGCTTACATGGAGTTTCAGATACAGGAACGCACCGAAGAACTGGCGGCTTCTAATGAAGAACTTGCAGCAACCAATGAAGAATTTGCTGCCACCAATGAAGATCTTGCCGACGCAAATAATATGCTCATACGCTCAAACCAGAATCTGGAGCAGTTTGCCTACGTAGCAAGCCACGATTTACAGGAACCGTTGAGGAAGATTCGCCAGTTTGGTGACTTGCTGAGCCAACACTACGAAAACCCTTCTCCCAGCGCAAAAATGTATCTGGAGAGAATGCAATCAGCGGCTTCGCGTATGTCTGTATTGATTGAGGATTTATTGACATTTGCCCGAATTTCCTCACACAAGGAAGAACTAAAGCCCGTTCACCTTGAAAACGTCATTCAAAACGTACTCAGTGATCTGGAGCTAAGGGTATTGGAAACAAATGCAATAATCGAGATCAGTCCGCTTCCGGTTGTTTATGGAGATCAGGGCCAGCTTGAACAGCTTTTCATGAATTTACTGAGTAACTCGCTGAAATTTATCCGGGATTCGGTTACACCACAAGTCTCAATCCGGTATGAATTAATACCGCATACACAGCTTCCATTTGGTGTAAAGCCATTGAAATGGGCTGCCCAGTATCATCGTATAGAATGTTCCGATAATGGTTTCGGTTTCGACCAGAAATACAGTGAGCGTATTTTTCAGGTATTCCAACGGCTACATGGCAGAAGCGAATATTCCGGCACTGGCATAGGATTGGCCATTTGTGAGAAGGTTGTAACCAGTCATGGCGGCGCTATTACAGCATCAAGTGAAAATGCAAACGGAGCCAAATTCACTGTGTATCTGCCATGGGTTGCTGTAAGGTCTTAGGTATCTGATTGACTTTTGCTTTAAAAAGGGTGAGCTCGCTGGTATATCAATCTCAAAAGGTCTTTACCGTTCATAAAACTTGACAGGATTACTGCGTAATCACATAAAGTTTTTAGTTTTAACGGTCAGGATATAATAATTTTGTCATTTACCAATAACGATCACAATGCCCGAACAGATTGCTTTTCTTGAAGAATGGGGAACGTATGGACTTGAATTCCTGAAAAAGGAAAATAATGGTGAAGCTACTTCGACTCACTTTATTGTCACCGCTCTTCTGCTTTCGAAAAACAATGTGGAGGAAGCTGAAAGGGTGTTGAGTGCGGTTGGCAAAAAGTATTTTGAAGACGGAATCATTGATTCACTAGCAGTCGATAGTGATCATG
>DASYHR010000054.1:0-4489 GCA_035998385.1 Dyadobacter sp.
GCCGCTGCCACCACCGATCCGTATTGAGAAGAAGTCAGTAATTTCAACGTGATGGCCGACCGCTGCACAATTTCTTTCCAGCGTCCTTTGTATTTAGACTGATTGCTCCATTTGCGCCAGTAGTCAATCGTTTGGAAGTAAGTGTGTTCCTCGTAGAATGAAAGATCTTTGTAATGTTTCTCATAACCTTCGTCGACACATTCGAGCACAACGACCGTTTTCTCAGACTCATTGAGCTCAAATTCGGCGTAGGCGTCATTGTCCTTAGTATCTAATGGGAAATCGGCCTGTAACCGAAGCCGTGTTTTGTTATCTTCATCCGAACTGAAAAACAGTGCATTGTCTTCTGCGGTTGTCGAGTGGGGCTGCCTTCCGTAGTCGAAACGTGGCTGCATTTTCAGCACGAATTTGATTTTTCCGCGCACAGCTTTTATTTTCCGCACAATGGAATTATAACTATTGCAGGTTTCGTCCCGCACGGGCATGTAATCCGCAATTTCAGCGATACCTTCTTCTGAAAAGAAACGTGTGATCAGTACAGCTGTTTCTGGCAGGTAGAGTTGCTTGATCTGTACGTTTTCCATTTGTGGTTCAATGGAGAAAAAACCTCCTTTCTGATGATCAAGAATTTTGGCAAAAATACTCGGCGAATCGAATGCCGGAAAACATAAAAAATCGATGGAACCGTCCATGCCGACCAGGGCTGCAGTCTTCATATTTCCGATCACGCCGTAGTTTTCAATAGGTTGATAGTTGTCTGAGTTGATGTTCATGTATTGTAGATTAGGGAGACAATGTTACTTTTCTCAACACGGATTTTGTCTCATCAATGACGTGTGGAGACTGCTTTCGTACGGAATCATACGCAAGACTGTTTGAGTGAGAATCTGAAATGTGGAGCGGGTGATACAAGTATTTGGAACAAAATCTATTCCTGCATTTAGGGACTGTTTATTGCTCAGGTCTTCCTTAGGGTGTCAATGGATTGAACCCATTCATTATTGGAACATCTGCTGCAGGTTTGCTGAGGTAGTGCAATTTGCTCAACCTGACCACAATAGGTGCACGCATAGTCACCGGACACCTTCAGGTTTTTTGTTTTTTTGCCATAAGGTTTGGGTAAAACGGGAAGACCGGGTTTTACTTCGTCGTCATCATAGTAGATGATGCTCAAATTTCCGTTGGTTTCCAGGATCGCGACACGAATCTGCCCAAGGTGTTCTACATTTTGCTGCCTTATTTCCGAGAAAAATTCGTCCTTGCCAAATCCATGCTCTCCCTCATCAATTAATACAAACCGGCCGTCTTCGATGATATAGATCGGATCTCCTTCCAATACGCGCTCAAAGCGTTCATTTTTGGCTGCGCACCATATGATGGCCCTGTAAAAAGCAAGGATGGTAACGAACACAATTATTGACGGAAGAATTGCATTTTCTCCGGCAAGCATCGGATCTCCGGCGGCTGAACCCAGTGCGATAATGATGGCGACCTCAAAAATGGAAAGTTGCTTCACACCTTTTTTGCCGGTCATTCTCAAAAAAATCAGAATCACCGAAAACATCACAAGTGTTCGGATCATGATTTCAATAGTAAAACCCCAATTCAGGTCATTAAGGAAGATTTCTTTCCAGTCCAATTTCATAACGAAGTTTGTTGACAGATTGATTTTCAGTGTGTATTTAAAAACTGTTCCTGTGAAAGTATGCGGCTTATTTGAACTGCGGTCAGCTCTGATCCTGAATAGCTGATTGTAAATAAATGGACGCGGGCGAGTGGAAAACCAGGTTCAATGGAATGTGAATTGCTTAGGCACAACCTTCAGCCGGTAAGGCCGGGTCATTTCCGCAACAAACGAATACATCGTGAATAAGGAACAGAAAATAAAAATCAGAAGAAGGATGCAGGTAGCACTCGCCCTGCTTGCTGTTTTTCCGCTCGTTTCGGGTGTATTAGGATTGGCAGGTGCCTCAAATCCGATCTTTGAAATCAGGTATTCATCTGATATGGTTTTGGACAGCAATCTCAGGTTCCTGAATGGAATGTCAGTGGCCATAGCTGTGTCTGTTTACCTGATTCTCCCGCTTATTTCAAAAGAAACATTCGCCTTCCGGATTTTGATGGCAGCATTTATCTGCGGAGCTGCGGGACGGAGTTTATCAATTTTCGCATACTCGTATTTTTCATTGCCATTAGTAACGCTGGCGTTGGTGGAACTATTAAGTCCTGCTTTGCTGATTTACTATCAAAACAAAATAAAGGACTAAACCTTAAACCTGACCTTAGGTATCATCTTTTGCTGGCATAACTTTTTGCCGGGGAGCGGCTTGTTTCAATCTTCAACTAAAAACATTCGCTATGTATACATCACAACATCGCCGGCGCTTCCTGCAAATGCTTGGACAGACAGCCATTTTTTTGCCTGTCACAGCCATGGCTTCTTCCGATATTTTCCTTCAAAATGAGATTGAAGGTGCAGATTCTGAAAAGCAAAATTCGGGTGCGCAAAAGAAACTGGGCATCGCGCTTGTGGGTTTGGGCAAATACAGTGAAGAAGAACTTGCCCCGGCATTGAAGGAAACCCAATGGTGCAAACTTTCGGCCATTGTAACCGGCACGCCTTCCAAAATCCAAAAGTGGAGAGACAAATATGAGATTCCGGAAAAGAATGTCTACAATTATGAGAACTTCGATGCCATCAGTAAAAATCCTGATATTGATATTGTATACATTGTCCTGCCGAACTCGATGCATGCTGAATTTACGATACGGGCGGCCAAAGCGGGAAAACATGTGATTTGTGAGAAACCGATGGCTACGTCAGTTGCTGATTGTCAGGCGATGATCAAAGCATGTAAGGATGCAGGGAAAATGCTTTCCATAGGCTATAGATTGCATTTTGAACCTCATAACATGACCATTGCCGAATTTGGAAAGAAGAAGACACACGGCAAAATTAAGACGATTACCGCGATCGACAGCCAGGAGATGGAGGCCGGCGTTTGGAGGCTGGATAAAAAGCTTGCAGGCGGTGGGCCTGTGATGGATCTGGGTGTATACTGCGTGCAGGCTGCCATTTATGCGGCCGGAGAAAACCCGGTAAGTGTAACTGCCACACCTGGAAAGAAGACTGACATGAAGCGCTTCGCGACGGTGGAACAAAGCATGAAATTTAAATTGGAATTCCCATCTGGAGCAGTCGCCAATTGTGAAACCAGTTATGCCGAAGCCGGTAATCTGCTTCGGGTGGATGCAGCGGAAGGGTGGTACGAACTCGATCCTGCATATCCGTACAAAGGGATTATGGGCAAAACTTCACAGGGAGCCATGAATCTCAAAGACATTAATCAGCAGGCTGCACAGATGGATGATTTTGCCAGTTGTGTAGCGAAGAATAAGCAAACCCGGGTTCCTGGTGAGATGGGTCTCAGGGACGTTAAAATCCTTATGGCAATATATGAATCTGCTCAGTCCGGTAAAAAGGTGTCGCTGAATCTTGGTTAGAGTCTTTGCTGAAACAGAAAGAAGCGCCGTTTGTCATCAACCGGCGCTTCTTTTGTATAAATTAAATTTACCTGTAAAGGGGATGTTGTTTCAAGTTCGGATTCACATCCACCTCGTCCTGCGGCACTGGAAATACGTAACTTTTTTCAGTGGTCGCGAAAGAGGTAATTCTTCTTGTAATCGCATTCTGACGTTTCAGGTCGAAAAATGCGTGACCTTCCTCACAAAGCTCCCAGGAACGTTCCTGAATGATCGCCTCTCTCAGCGATTCTTTCGTCATTGAACCAGGCGTAAGAAGAGGCAAACCCGCCCGTTGTCTTACCATATTAATCCCTTTCACAGCTTCTGCACTTGGTCCTTTGGCTTCATTCTCAGCTTCAGAATGCATCAGCAGTACGTCGGGATAACGGGTAATGGGCAGATTGGTGGCATAATCACCCGTGCCGGTCGCTCTGTTGTCATCTGCATTGATGAGTTTATTAAAGTGCGGCAAAGTGATTGTCTGCGGATAGGTATAGACAGTTCCATTGCCTCGGATATCCGGGTAGGTGAGCACAAAAGTTTTGCTCCTGCGTTTATCCGTAGGATCCATAGAATCAATAAACTTCTTTTCGGCTACCAGCGAGGACCAGCCATCCAGCCTCAACTGATTGCCGCTCCTGATACCCGTGAAAGTAGGGAAGTCCTTTCCCAGCCCCATCCCGCTTTCCAGTTCCAAACTGAAAATATATTCCTGAGCATGCTCATTGGCAAGCGTAAAAACGTTGTCATAGCTGGCATGTAAGCCATAGCCATAAGCCGTATTGTTCATGATCTTATTGGCCTCTTCTGCAGCAAGTGCCCAGTTTTCAGTTTTGTTCCAGGGTTTACCGGCTCGCGTCAGATATGCCTTGGCCAGCATGGTTTGCGCAGCACCGGCTGTTGCTCTTCCAATATTTGCACCGGTATTTTTGGCTGGTAAAACTGAAAGTGCAAATTTTAAATC
>DASYHR010000064.1:0-2083 GCA_035998385.1 Dyadobacter sp.
CACGTTCAAAAAATTTGAATTCTTTACAAAACGATAGATCACAACAGTATCCAGATCTTTTGAATCAAAATTATTGAACGAGATGTGATCCATACTATCGGCCCCTAAGCATAACTTTTTAGTGCAGCATCCTGCCATTAACAAAGCAATGAGACCAAAAGTAGTTGTGCCGATTGTTTGTAGAGAAAGATTCTTCATTTATACGGATGAGTAAGTGAAAATAAGGAGGTCCACAGATCTGCTTCTGGTCAAAGAACAAATCTATACCGAGGTTAGACTTACATTATCTAATTTGCGAAAATAAAGATTTCATATAAAACATTCTCTATGTCCCTTATTGAATTTAAACGTATACTCTTTTTTTGCTTTTTAATAGCTTTGGTTGCTCACGTCCCGTTCTTCCAGGATGACATCGGAAACACCACGAATTTCAAATTGTTTTTAATAGGTTATTCACTGGCTATCTATGCTGTGCAGATTTTTACAGTATATTGGCTTCTCGGTGCTCATCGGGCATGGCTTCTATCTCCTTTCACCGGGCGTGCATTGCTGCATGGTTTACTTGGCATTATTGCTGTACTGGGCCTCACTACTGGTCTGCTCACCTTCATGTCCAGATCTTCCCCTGTCACCAGTCCTATTAACTTGTATTTCTCTTATCTCCCCATATTTTTGATTAACACCCTGCCTGGTGCACTTCTTGAGGAGTGGATTTTCAGGTATTTACCATTACGCTTTGGCTTAAAGAAAAAAAGACGGGATTTTGCAATATTGACTTGCGGCGCATGTCTTGTTCTATTCACTCTTTATCATATCCCGGCTTATTTACTGTTTTTAAATTTACCCCTGACCAAGCTGTATGGCGTCTTTCTGCATGGAATTTTCTTCTTCTGTGTTTACTTATTCACGAAAAATCTGCCATTTACAACACTTGTTCATGCTCAAACCAATAATCCTCTGCAGCTTGTAGAATCGCAATTTTTCTGGCTTTACTTTTATCCCTCAGTTCTGCTGATCAGTTGTTTGTGGGCCTTTGTGAATTGGAAAAGAAAAAAATCCTGGAACTTTTGAGCATTTAAAATAAGACTCTGGCTTCTGTGTCTTTCGAAAGACCCTCAGCCGCGGTGTCCTAAAATCCAAACTCTAGCCTGTGGATATTTATTTTTCGCCTTCCAACCCAACCATTGGTATATAGCCCTTGGTGCCATCCAACAGCTTTATACGATAACCCTTGGCTAATGCTCCTAAAATACGGACCGGTTCATGCTTTGTCAACACTCTTATTTTGTCCGCATTTGCAAAACGTGCAGACGCATACAAGTCAGTTTTAGCTTTAACCCTAACTGAATCGCCGAGCCATTTCGAAGCAGACGGCAAACCTGGCATTTTCTCCTTTTTGTCATTGATAAACGGAAGCGGATCGACAGCACCAGATCCCCTGGCGTAGATACCGAAATGTAAATGGGGCGCCGTGGTAATTGCGTTTCCGGTGTTTCCCACCAACCCGAGCGTATCTCCCCGAACCACCCTCTGCCCTACTGATACCAATTGGCTATCCAGATGAGCATAGTACAAAGAGTAGGGTGTATCAGATGAGGAAAGAAAGACAATTTTTCCACCTAATCTGTTCGTGCCGGTTTGCGTGATCATGCCGTCGTCGGATGCTACGACAGGCGTTCCGCGAGGTGCTTTGATATCGACGCCTTCATGCGAGCGGATACCTCCATCACGTTGCGCACCCCAAAAACTAATCAGGTTCTGCGTGCCGGAGCTGGCGATCGGAAATGTCAACGATGGTAAAGTTACGCCTGTTAGCGAAACCCTCAGACTTTGGTTTAAGCCTGTCTGTACCCGTAACAACAATGTGTCGCCCTGGTGATCCGCTACTGTCAATGTCTGATCATCCGATTTTAAATATTCGATTCGTTGCGGTTTGCCATTCGATTTGATGCGATAGAGCTCTAGAAACAACTCAGATAAAGAATCAGCCTCGTGTTTCGCTGGAGTAATCACCAATTTTCGTCCTATGGGAATCGTGAAGCAAATTGCCTGGGCAGGTACCGAATCACCCAAAAAAAAACGC
>DASYHR010000066.1:0-2852 GCA_035998385.1 Dyadobacter sp.
CTTACAATCCTTCTGCCTGAGCGATTAATTCAGCTATGTCAAATATCCGCACGCTGTCTTCTTTCTCTTTGTTTTTAACGCCGTCGGTCATCATTACCATACAAAACGGACAAGCTACTGCAATCGTATCCGCACCTGTAGAAAGCGCTTCTTCAATACGCTCAACGTTGATATCTTTCTTTCCCTGCTCAGGTTCCTTGAACATTTGTGCACCACCTGCACCACAACAGAGTCCTTTGGTACGGCAACGTTTCATTTCAACCAAATCAGCATCCAGCGCTTCCAGAACATGGCGTGGAGCCTCATAGATGTTGTTGGCACGTCCAAGGTAACAGGAATCATGGAATGTGATTTTTTTGCCTTTGAAAGACGCACCTCCCTCGATACCTACCCGGCCATCGTTGATCAGTTGCTGAAGATACTCCGAATGATGCAAAACCTCATAATTGCCACCCAGCTCAGGATATTCGTTTTTTAGTGTATTGAAGCAGTGCGGGCAAGCCGTTACGATCTTCTTAACACCATACATATCCAACACCTGAATGTTTGACATGGCAAGCATCTGAAAAGTGAATTCGTTTCCTGCGCGCCGGGCCGGATCGCCTGTACAGCTTTCTTCTGTCCCTAATACCGCAAACTTTACGCCTGCTTTATTCAATATTTTGACGAAAGATACAGTCACTTTTTTGTAACGATCATCAAAAGAGCCTGCGCAGCCTACCCAGAAAAGAACCTCCGGTGATTCATTTGCAGCGGCCATTTCGGCCATTGTCGGTACGCTATATGTTGATTCTTCCATCATAATTTCATTTTATTCGAAAGAGGATTTGGTATTCCTGCTCCTGTTTTAGCTTATTTTAAAGCATCGGCCCAATTGAAACGATCGCCGGGTGAAAATTTCCATGGTGCCTGATTGGTGTCCAGATTCTGAAACATCATGTTCCACGATGCAGGCGCTTTTGATTCGTCCATAACCTGGTGTCTCCTAAGCTGGAGGATAATATCAAGCGGATTGATCAGAATGGGGCATTCCTGCACGCAGGCATTGCAGGTTGTACATGCCAGTATTTCTTCTTGGAGAATATAGTCACCCATAAGACTTTTCCCGTCAGGTACGAAGTTTCCAGCATTGGCCTGCATGTTACGCCCAATGTCTTCCAGACGATCGCGGGTATCCATCATGATTTTACGAGGCGAAAGTTTCTTTCCTGTAAGATTGGCGGGGCATGCCGCCGTACACCGTCCGCATTCCGTGCATGAATAGGCATCTATCAGATTTTTCCAGCTTAAATCCGGCACATCTTTCGCTCCAAAACGCTCCGGTACTTCGCTTCCGGAATCTGCCGGAGTCTCCAGACCAAGCATAATCTTTACCTCTTTGGTTATTTCCGGCATATTATTCATTTCACCTTTTGGGGTAAGGCGGGAGAAATAGGTATTTGGGAAAGCGAGGGCGATGTGCAAATGTTTGGAATAGGTGAGATAAACAGCAAATGCAAAAATGCCAAGGATATGCAGCCACCATGCAGCGCGTTCGTACAGGATCAGGGTAGTTTCAGACCAGCCAGTAAACAACGGTTTCAGGAACTGGCTAATTAAAAAGTTGCCGGTTTGCGTATAATGAGGGCTGCCCAAATCCTGTAAAGCAGCATCTGCCGCATTCATCGTCAGAATAGCCGCCATCAGCACGATCTCAAATATGAGAATAACTTTTCCATCCAAAGCGGGCCAGCCGGTCATTTCACGATGTCCTACTGGTTGAAACCGTTCAGTTCGGAGTAGCGTACGACGGACAAGGAAAATACAACAAGCTAGCAGGACACCGGCTGCGAGAAGTTCAAAGAAACCAATCAATACCGGATAAAAAGATCCAAGAATCGGGGCGAATAACCGATGTTTACCGGATAGGCCGTCCAGAATAATTTCCAGCACTTCAATATTGATCAGGATAAAGCCCGCGTAAACGATGAAATGCAGAAAGCCTATCAATGGGCGGTCAAACATTTTCTTTTGTCCGAATGCAATGCGCAGCATGATAGCAAAACGGCGCGCAGGTTGATCCGTCCGATCTTCACTTTTACCAAGTGCTATTGTAGCCTTAATAAGCGATGCCCGCCTGTATACCAGCCAACCAGTGGCTGCCAGTACTATGATAAACAAGATTTGACCCAATATTTCCATATAGGATACTTTTGATGATGCATGGTGAATATTATAGTATGCTTGCATACTATTTAACAAATATGAGAAAAATGTGTCTGGATAAATATTTTGTGAGGTAAAAATTTATTTTTCTGATTTAAACAGAAGATAATCAGATCGATATGGTTGCAAGGAGCAGTATGGAATAAATATTTTTAAAAAATTTTCTTCAAATAGTTTGTAAAGCAAAGTCAAACATCTAGTTTTGCAGTCCCAAAGGGAACCAATTGAGCCTGGTGATGTAGCTCAGTCGGTAGAGCAAAGGACTGAAAATCCTTGTGTCGGCGGTTCGATTCCGTCCATCACCACAGAAAGCCAGCCGTTGTAACGAAAGTTGCAACGGCTTTTTCTTTGTCTGCCACTGTTATTAATGACATTGGAGATTCGGAATTAATCATAAATTGGATCAAGTCATAAAGTTGTGGAGTGCGTTGTATTTTTCTAGGTTTGTGTTTTTAATCAAACCAGTTTGTTTTGGAGAGTTTCACTCAATCTGTATCCGAAATCAAACGACAGTTTTCGGATCAAGACCAAATGTTGTGGAGTAACTTGGATTAAGCATATAATTGAGTTAGACGGTAAAGGAAAAATTCGACGTTGCGAACCCCTCTGAACTGACTTCTAAATGCTTTTATTTTTGCGTTGAAGGA
>DASYHR010000116.1:0-2883 GCA_035998385.1 Dyadobacter sp.
TTTTCCTGTTACAAATACATATCCATCCGGTGCATTTTCGGAGTATCTGGGGTCGTCTCTAATTTCTACCAGTTTTCTAAGTTGGTTCAAAGAAAGACTGATACCAAACTGGTCTTCACGACTTTCAACTCTTTCGATAGCTTTTGATTTTGTATCCATGATTAGGATTGTTTAAGGTAAGGTTGTTATTTTCATATCAAATGCAGCTCAATTGCCCTCAGAATAGCTTCGGGGGCGGAGTTTACGTGTAGTTTTTCGTAGATATGTTTTACGTGTGTACATACTGTGTTAATGCTAATAAAACACTTGTCAGCGATGAGTTTGTAGCTCATTCCTTTGATGAGGCAGCCCAGTATCTCCTTCTCACGGGGTGTCAGGTCGATGTAATTGGGTTGCTCCTTGACAAACTGGCTCTGAAACATCTTTAGGACTTTGGCTGCTATGGCTGGAGACAGGTGAGAACCTCCGGCATGCACTTCCTGAATGGCAGTCATATAATCGTCAGGTTTGCTGCTTTTGAGTATATATCCGGATGCACCTGCACAAATGGCGGCGAAAATTTTGTCGTCCTCGTCATGTATGGTTTGCATCAGAATTTTGCTATCCGGATAACTTTTTTTGATCAGTTTTAGCGCTTCAATACCTGTCATGTAAGGCATTTGGATATCCAGTAACACAACATCGGGTTTGTGTTTACGCACAAGTGAAACGCTGTCGCGCGCATCAGCAAAAGCGCCCAGGAGCCACATCCCCTCCGAGGCTGCAATAAACAAAGACAGGCTTTCCCTGAAATTTGCATTATCTTCAAATAACAGTACCCTTATCATTTTTTAGCTATTAGCTGCCAGCGGTTGGCAATTGGCTTTTACCGATTGTTTCGTGCTAACTTGTTTGTTGTTAACTGCACCGTCAAAGTAAGTGACTGGGAGCATCAATCGAAATCACTAATTCTGGTGATTTTGCAGGTTCGTCTGTATGCTGATCGTCGTCCCTTTTCCTGGCTTTGAGTCTACTTTTACCTGAGCTTCTCCAATACGCGAGCGGTGATCGTAATTTTTTAGCCCATTTCCCTCGTAGCTACCTACAGGATCAAACCCGATGCCGTTATCTTCAACCAAAATTTCCAGCGACCCGTTGATCTGAGCCATTTTGACTATCACCTGATTTGCCTCTGAATGCTTGGCTGCATTGTTTATTGCCTCTTTGAAAATCAAGTAAATGTCTCGTCGCTGGTCAATGCCCAGGTCAAACTTCATATCAGGAGCAGGCTGAAAAGTAAGTGCTATATCCCTTGCAGCTAATATTTCTGCTGCAAAACTTTTCATTTTTTCGACCATTTTTTCAAAACTGTCGTAATCCGGGTTCAAAGCCCAGATCGTGTCGTTGATCAGTGCCGCTGATTCCTGTGAATTCCGGGAGATTTTCTCGAGTATGGTATTCAGGTCAGTTTCCGGACCGGTTATCTTTTTACGGAGTAGCTCAACAAAGAATGTGATACTGCTCAAATTAGCGCCGACTTCGTCATGAAGGTCTGCTGCAATGCGTTGCCTGATTTCCTGTACTTTCATCCGTTGCCGGAAATCGTATAAAAACCAAAAGTAAATCACGATGGATACAAAAGATATGATGACGGTTGCCACAAAAAGCCAGAACCACCATTTCTCCCAAAAATCTTCTTTAATTTCAATCGTGGTTTCATATCTCCGGATCGTGTTATTGCCATTCCGTATCTCACCTTCAAACCTGTAATTCCCTCCGTTAAGATTGGTATAACGGGCAACAGGATACGTTGACTTTTGCCAGTCTTTTTCCAGGCCGTGCAACCGAAACCTGTACTGTTTGCCTTTCATAGCAGGGAATAGAAATACAAGCTTATGGTATTCTGAATTCAGAACCAATTTACTCTGCAAAGCTCGTTTTTCCCCATCGGCATATATTTCAAGTTCGTGCGCACAACTGTAATGCATGCTACAAATGCAGAGGATCAAAACGACAGCTACCCGAAAATTATCAGCGCGCATTCATTTGGATGAATAAGGTTTGTTTTAAGTTTCGAATTAAGGTCAATACTGTTTCTATACCCCTCCACTGGTGCAATCACAGCCCTTTCAAAACCTTTATCTTCTTTTTCGCACTCTCATTAGCAGGATTCAACCGTATCGATTTTTCGTAATTGGCAATAGCTGGTTTTATTTCACCTGCGATCTCATAAGGCTATCAAATGCATTCCATGAGTCAGGATTGAGTTTAACCACCACTGTGAATAGGTCAATGGCTTCCTTGATCCGTTTTTCTGCTAACAACTCATATCCTGTGACATTTAAGATATACTCCCGATTTTCTGCGTTAGTGTCGAAAGTTTGAGATGCCAGCCTTATTTGGTTTGCAATCTTCCAATTCCCATTGTCATCAATAAGAATCGAATAGGTGGGAATAGAAGAAGCTATGGAATCATTTTGTTTTTTTAAGTTGGACGGCGTATACGTAAGCTAGTGTTCCGGAAAGACGGACACGAACATTCTCATGTGAGATCTTTACGTCTCTTGTTTCGTCTTCCTGGCGGTCTTTTACTATTTGAGCCTCAATTTCCGGGCATCCGAATTGCTCTGCATAGCCAAAGCGACTTATGATGGATCTGCTGCTGAGGCTATCCTGAATCCAGTATGATTTCCATTTCTCAATATCACCTTTGTAGTAGGCTTCCGATTTTGCGTTGAGTACCGCGGTGATTGCAGCTTCGTGCTTTTCCTGTGCTGTTACTGTCTTTGTGATAGCCAAAATAAGACATACAGAACAGATAAGAACCTGTATAAGAGTAGTATACTTTGTCTTCATGATCCGGATGTAGTTTGTTGAAGGGTAACTTATAAAGCAAATAAATAT
>DASYHR010000118.1:0-1728 GCA_035998385.1 Dyadobacter sp.
CCGATATCCATGCAGATCATTTCGGCAATGTAGCCCGCAGTCAGTTTGGAGGTGATCAGATCAAAATACAGCTCATGAAGTATCCGCCTTCTTTTCTTGTCCCTGCGTTCAAACAGATCAATCAGTGTTTTCTTGTCCATCGCTTTCTGTGTTTAAACTCCTTTGATCGGTCAGGCCTATACGGCTTGCCCGGAGCGGATGATAAGACGGTTGGTACTCTATGTGACCATAAAGCGCTAGCTGTTTGATACAGCTGTGGTAAGTAGCGATGGATCTTATCCTGGCAGACCGCATCAGGATCTTTCTGCTGATTTGTACCGGGTTTTGCCTGGCTTTACCACAATGGTAGACAATGGCTGCATACAGACAAATATGCATAGCGCGGAGCCTGGGGTCATTCCATACCCCTTCTACCAACCCGGCTACCGGATTGGTAAGTTTGTGATTGATGTTCTGCATGGTCTACAGCCTTTTAGAATTGTCTTTGGCCAGCATCTGTTCGATGTCCCGATACTCGTAATAGAAAATGCCGCCTACTTTGGTGTAACGAAGGTGTCCGTTGACACGAAGGCTCAAAAGTGTTCCCGGCGAGATATTCAGCAGCGAACGTACCTGTGCGCTTTTAAGCCATTTGCCCTGCGGGCTTTGTTTGGTTGTGGACAAAAGGGTTTTGAGTTCGGCAAGAAGGTCAGCTTTAAACTGCTGCAAGTCTTCCCTGGTGATCATCTCTACATGCATGACTGCTCTTGTTTAATAGTGAAACATAAATCTGGCATCAGGCCGGGTACCGCGGCCAAATGCGATCAAAAGCAAACATATGCATGAAAGCCAAATTAATAGTGACCAAAACGTGCAGTTGGTTAAAAACTAACCTACTTTTTTGAGTTTATATAATTGATATTGAATAGCTTGTCATTTTCCTTAACGCTGGTGCCTCTTACGTTTTCGGACTGCCTTTTGCCTGAAAAATAGTTGCGCGCAGTCTCAATGGGGATGGGATTTTCGCCATGTTGGAAGTAGCGGGAGAGCATTTTGTACCATCCACTTTTGTTCTGGGCTATCAGAAGGCGTTTGTTTTTGGATAGTGTAAGGCCCTGCATTTGCTGGAGCAGATCGACAAAAGTAGGCAGGTGGCTTTGGGCGATAACGATTTTTTCGCTGGGTTCATATTCACGCATTGCTTTGATCTGCTCTCTGAGCTGCTCGTTTTCCAGGGTTAGCTGATCGATCATACGGCTCTTCTCGGCAATCACCGCATCCAAAGGCTGATGAACATGCCACTGATCAATGGTGTGAAGAAAAGACTGAAAGGCTTCGAGTCTTTCAATATTGAATTGATAGTTTTTTTGCTTCGAGGAAAAAAGATCCTGCATTTTGTAAAAGGCAAGTCTCTCACTGGTTTTACGGTAGAAGTGCTCCAAGAAATCCTGGTGCTGATCGGGATAAAACTTAAGAAAGTAGCTGAGGTGATACTGGTAGAAATCGGTGTATTCACCCGGGTTTAGACTATACATCTTTTTGAAGAAGTGATTGTATAGATAGTGTTTGTTTTGGATCACCGGATTGCCGATCTCAAAGCGGTGTGGTGAAAAGTCGAGTATTCCCCGTATTTTAAAGTATGATTTTCTCATGCTCAAAAGGATTTTTAATTAAGTTACCTAAAGACACCGGAAATTGCAAGCCGAATCTGAAACCTGTTGACTTAAAATTAGCCTATCACGTATATAA
>DASYHR010000150.1:0-2241 GCA_035998385.1 Dyadobacter sp.
TTTTATTTTATCGTGTTGGGTATTTGGTAGTGTGCCAAATATAATAATCTGTGATTGATAAATGAATCGTTTCTGTCATGCCAGATAGTGATCAGGCTCTTCGCAATGTTTTAATTGCTGGAACCCACGTATCTTTTCCGCAGTCGGTACAGTGTGTGGCTCCCTCATTCAACTCTTCAATATGTCCACAAAAGGTACACGCATAGATTCCCTTTTGTGTGATCAGCTTGCTTTTCTTGCTGTATAAATCCGGCAAGATCGGAAGTCCGTGTGTGACTTCATCATCAGGGCAAAAAAATACCGATAGCTCACCACTTGGTTCCAGATAAGCATTTTTGACTTGCCCCAGGTGCTCGATACTTTTCAGGCGTAACTCTGAAAAAAACTCGTCCTGAGCCAGACTTTCCTTCTTGAATTCGGAGAGAGAAAATTTGCCATCCTTGATCAGGCATACCGTATCACCTTCAATCAGCTTTTCGAACCATTTATTTTTGCCTGTCAGCCAGGTCACAAGTCGGTACAACAAAATTACTGTAGTGAATACGACAAAGGCTGGCACAAGTCCTACATCTTCATAAAACATCGGATCGCCTGCGGCAGACCCCAATGCAATGATAATTACTGTTTCGAAAATGGAAAGTTGCTTTACGCCACGTTTACCTGTTGCTCTGAGTGCAATCAAAACCACGGTAAACATAATTGCCGACCGGAATGCCACTTCAAAAACGAATACTGTCGGCAGCTCGCTAAAGAGAATCCTTTCCCATTCAAAAATTTCGTTCATGGCAATAAGCTGACAAAGCCTGTAAATTAAAAAAAATGTTACCCGGCTTTGAAAAGTAGGGTAACATTTGAGGTATTTAGTCTATGCGAAGTGTTCTGAATTTACTGGGTTTTAATTTCTAATGTACCTGATCGTCGTCTGAGTGTACGATCAGTGAGCTTCTTGTATCTAATTTTTTAATCATGTCGTTGGACATAGCGTCTGCGTAAACGCCGTAGCTGCTAACCAATGTGCCTTTTAAGCCATCGCATGATTCTATGGCGTATAAAATCGAAGTGTCGGATGGATTGGACATTCCTTCGAATCTGAAAAATTCAACAATGTTGAAGTCTTCCGGAGACAATGTCAGTCGAATCCCATCATCCTTATGCAATTCCAGAGAATGTGCAGTCAGGTTGAAGTCATAGGTATATCCCCTTTCTTTTAATTCTTCGAGTCTTTCAATCAATGTGTCCGGCTCGTTAGTATCCTGATGCTCCGGATTACTATTTTTTTCCTGCGACATATCATTTTCATGTGAGTTCATAGCCGTAAAGTTTAAAGGTTCCGGGTGAAGACAATCATGTTTTATATTGCCTTGTGTGTGTTTAGGTTTTAAAAAACTATGCCTTCGCTGAAAGCTTCAGTATTGAATAGGTTATCCGGATGGACTAAGCGATGTCAGATATGCTTACAGGCTCCTGAAAATCGTATGAATACTAAGTATTTCTACTCAAATACAGAGAGTAATCGTACGCTTTAGCTACGGGAGAAAGGTTGTGAGGTGGAAATAATGACGGAGCGATCAAGGGTCTCCGTATAACACACGTGAGGTGATTTAACCTCAACATGGAGTAAAATGAGGAGAAGTAAGAGTGTTATTTGATGAGTGGACGATAGGTTACCATGCTAGTGTTGTAGGCAGCAAAACAACCGAGGCCGTCTGAGATGTTGGAGTAAATCAATGCCGGTTCTGTAAATGGATTATCTGTATTGCGCATTTGCAGGGAGCGATGGTATTTGAAATATTCTTCATCGGTATTATCAACCTGAAACATGATTGCAATGATTTTGCTACGCGGCTCCAATGTATGTAATTCACCGGTTGGCAATGCATATACTACAGACGTCGGTAATTTGAACCTTCCCTGCGGAGATGTAAAAATGGTTCCGTCACGGTTGATATCATTCTGGAGGTCGTTTCTGCCGGCATCCGTGTCCCAGTCTACACTGAAGCGGTTCCTGACCCGCCGCTCTTTGAAATTCTCCGGGTTTGAGCCTTCCAGTGTTGTATATTCCAGTTCCAGAAATGCCCGGACCCGATAAAAATTCGGAACGCCCTTTATGTCCTCCCAGGTCATTTTAACCAGTATAGTGGTGTCAGGGTGGAATGTATTGTTTGAAAATACGGTGTCAATATCTGTCGTTTTTATCGAGGCGACCACCATCGGTACAGTACAGCTGGACTTCACACTTCG
>DASYHR010000165.1:0-7647 GCA_035998385.1 Dyadobacter sp.
GGTAAGCCCATATGCACTGTCGTTCATGAGCTGAATCGCCTCTTCATCACTTTTAACTGCCATAATGCCGACCACAGGACCGAAAGTTTCTTCGGTCATTACCCGCATAGAGTGATTGACATCCACCAATACCTGGGGCGCCAAATAGGGCGTCCCAGGCTTATTAGCGGGAAACAAATCCGGATCAATTAACGCTTTGGCACCTTGCGCGACCGCTTCATCAATCTGTTTTTGAGCAAATGTCGCAGCTGATGCTTTCACCATAGGCCCTAATGTCGTTTCCGAATTCAGCGGATCGCCGAGTGTGTACGTCTTGGTAAGCGCCACAAAACCATGAATAAACTTGTCGAAGATTGCCTCATGCACATAAATACGTTCGACGCCGCAGCAAGACTGCCCGGAATTAAAAAATGCGCCATCTACCAGATTCTCAACTGCATCGGCAATATCTGCATCAGCTCGTACATAGGCCGGATCTTTTCCACCGAGCTCCAAACCTGCAGCGATGAAGCGTTTATTTACGGCAGACTGAACAGCGTGTCCGCCTTCTACCGAACCAGTAAATGCAACATAATCAACACGTTCATCAGCAATTACTTCAGCAACCTGATCGTGACTCAAATGCAAATATTGAAATACCCCTTCCGGCAAACCGGCATACGCGAATGCCGAAGCATAACGCTCCGCACACAAAGGTGTTTGCTGGGCATGTTTTAAGATCACTGCATTTCCAGCCAAAATCGCCGGAATCACCGTATTGACTGAGGTCAGATAAGGGTAATTCCATGGAGCTATCACGAAGACAACACCTACAGGGTCACGTCTGATAAAACGTTTAAAACCTTCCTGTTCTGCCACTTCCACATCTGCCAGAGCCTGTTCAGCAATACTGATCATATACCGCGAACGTTCCTGAAATCCTTTCCGAATCTCATTGGCCGTGTATCTGACGGGACGTCCCATCTGATGTGTCAGTTCCAGTCCGATCTCATCCGCATGATCCAGAAAGTAGGTGATAAATTTTTCACAAATAGCTTTGCGCTCTTCCAGCGTGGTTCTTTTCCACTCTCTTTGAGCTGCAGTCGCTTTGGTCATCGCTGCAGCAATCTGCGACTCTGTAGCCAGCTCACGTTCTACGTAAACTGAACCGTCTATGGGACTTATTGTTTTTTGTGTAGGCATAGGGAATGTGATTGGGGCATAGGGCAAGGAGCATGGGAAACCTTCCCTATGCACTTTGCCCCATGCCCATCAAACTGGTGTTACGTAGGCTGAAGTAATGCCGCCGTCGACAAGGAAATCGGTACCTGTGACGAAGGATGATTCGTCGGATGCGAGGAATAGTGCGGCATATGCCATTTCCTTTGCTTCACCGAATCTGCCCATCGGGATATGAATAAGGCGACGTTGTTTCTTTTCTTCTGTATCCAAAAATTTCATAAGTAATTCTGTTCGTAACGGTCCCGGACACAGCGCATTAACGCGTATATTTTCGCGGGCATGAATAACGGCTAATTCTCTTGTCAACGCCAAAACCGCACCTTTACTCGCGGTATATGCAACCTGCGGTGTGGCTGCTCCGAGGATCGCGACAAAAGATGCCGTATTGATAATCGAACCGCCGCCGGCACGCTTCAGCGCAGGAATACCATATTTACATCCTAAAAAAACACCTTTGGCATTGATATTCATCGTCAAATCCCAGATTGCTTCTTCGGTAGTAATTGCGTTATCATCGTCGCTGTGCATAATGCCCGCGTTATTGAAAATCACATTCAGCTTACCAAATTTCTCTTCTGTGAAAGCAACAGCCGCCTCGCAGTCAGCTGCTTTGGAAACATCTGAATGAACGAAAAAGGCTTCTCCGCCTGCAGCATTAATCTCATCGGCAGTAGCCTGACCGCCTTCGTCATTCACATCCGTGACAACAATTTTCGCTCCCTCCTTTGCAAAAAGCAAGGCGGTTTCCCGGCCAATTCCTCCGCTACCGCCGGTAATTAGTGCAACTTTGTCTTTTAGGCGCATTTTTTTTGGTGTTAATATGTATGGGTGGTTATATTTTTATTACACAGAGAACCACAGAGATTTAAAAGAGATACACAGAGATTTTGTCTTTGAATCTGAGCTTTATCGATCTCTCCAATTCTCCATTACGTGTCTTAATTATAATACAAACTCCGCGGCTATTCTTACTTCCTCTGTGAACCTGAAACTTAGTAGTTACACGGAGAACCACGGAGATTATGATAGATACACAGAGATATTTTGACTGCAAACATTAAATAAAAACTCTGCGGTTCTCCTTTATTCTCTGTGCACCTCTGTGTAACCTCAAAAACTATATCTGCTCGAAATATCGCCTTCTTTCCCAATCCGTTACCGACTTATCATAAGCCTTTTGTTCAGTCCTAAAGAAATGGCTGTAATGTTTCACCACATCTTCTCCGAAAGTTGCTTTTGCAAAATCGCTGTTCTCGAATAAGGTAGTTGCTTCAGCCAGAGAATATGGTACACGGGGCAGGTGAGCCGCAGCATAAATGTCTCCGATGAAACATTCAGGTGGCTCAATTTTATTTTTAATACCATCCAATCCAGAAGCCAGTGATGCAGCAAATGCGAGATATGGATTACAATCTGCACCGGGAATTCTGCATTCAATACGCAGACTTTGCCCTTTTCCTACCACTCTGAAACCCGCTGTCCGGTTGTCGTAACTCCAGGCGAGCCGCGTAGGTGCCCATGAACCATCCACATATCGTTTATAAGAATTGACGGTCGGAGCGTAAAATGGCATCACATCCGGAACATGTTTGATCCAACCTCCCAGAAACCATTTAAAGATATCCGACCCTTTAACCGGACCAATTTCCTGATCTCCAACGAAAGCGTTCTGTCCGTCCTTCCATAAACTCACATGTAAATGACTGCTTGAACCCGCCTGATCCGTTGCAAACTTCGCCATGAAAGTCACGGAAAGTCCCATGGAATCGGCTATTTCTTTAAGGCATTGCTTATATACAACATGGTGATCAGCCATTGCCAAAACTTCGGAATAACGAATATTCACTTCATGTTGACCCAGCCCCCACTCTCCTTTGGAAGTTTCAACGGGTATACCTGACTTTTTAAGATGGCGCCGTACAGCTGCTGTATATTTTTCTGTGCGCGTTCCTTGCAATATATGGTAGTCTTCCAGGTAATACCCGGCAGGTTTGAGATCCTGGTAATTTTGTTCAAAAGCCTGACGATAGCTGTTTTCTAAGAGATAATATTCCAGCTCCGAAGCAGCTTTACAATTCAATCCGTCAGCTGATAGCAATTCGAGCTGTTTCATTAATATTGATCTTGGAGCAATGTTTTCCGGCTGATGAGACTTGTCGTTATGAAGATCACAGAGTACAATAGCCGTCTTATCCAGCCAGGTTGCCAGTCTTAATGTCGACAGATCGGGAACCATGTGGAAATCGCCGTAACCCAGTTCCCAGTTGGCATAATCGTAACCAGGCACTGGCTCCATGGCAATATCCGTCGTCAGGAGGTAGTTGCAACCATGCGTTCCCGAGTTGCATACTTCGTTGTGAAAGAACTCAGCGTCGACTCTTTTGCCAAGAAGCCGGCCATAATGATCGGTAAAAGCAACAACTACTGTTTCCAGCTGTTCATTTTCCAGTAACTGTCTGAATTCTTCCAGTGTAAGCATAAAAGGTTATTTACCGGGGATATGTTCAATTTATATCATCTCAACTTTTCCACACGCGCATTCATTGGGAATTTCAATATCACCTTTTTACCAGATGCTTTTTCAAGAACCGGTGTAAGAATTTTCGTTGCATTTTCTTCAGTCTGCTTCAGAATGCCCATGTCGAGCGCTGACTTCTGAATTTGCTTTTCCGCTTGTTTGTATGCGTCCTGAACCAGCTTCGCCTCTTCCATAAAAGCATATTCAGTATTATATATTTTCGATTTTTCGTGGTCGATTTTGAAAACACAAAGTTCGGGCTCAGGCATGTGCACCACCAGTGTTTCCTGCTCTGATGAAATATCCGCAATATTGATCCTGGTCAAATCAACACAACCAATCGCTTCACCCTGTACAATCAAAACTGCTTTAGCATTCGGAAGCCACATTTTTACAACTTCCTGCTCAACAACGTCTTTAAAATTATATTTGACCAGTTCCAGTTTACCCATTGCCGTAATTTCCTGAAGCACGACTGTATGTACTGTTTCAGTTTGATCTTTACCTGAAAATAAACCTTTCAGGCCATCACCTTCCAACACCGAATTCCATATTGCACGAACTCCGATTACTAATACTACAATTACCGCCAAACGTACCAGCCACGACACCATCCTCATCACCATTTATCTATTGAATTAACTGTTTTTCTTTTTGCTGCCTGGCGATACGCTGTGCAATGATGCTGGCAGAAATTAGTTGCAGCGCATGATACAGCATAATCGGCAGTAACATAACCCCTGCCTGTGCTCCTGAAAACAAAACTTTTGACATGACCGCCCCCTGAATCAGCGATTTTTTTGATCCGCAGAACACAGCTGTGACTTCATCTTCTTTACTAAATCCCAGTATTCTGCAGAAGAATGACAGCAGAAAATAGACAGCAAAGAATAATGCAAGCATACCAATCCCTAGAAATAAGATATCCTTTATTTCAAACTCACTGAACAAATGTTCTCCAAACGACTCACAGAACGAAGTGTACACGATCAGCAATATAGAAGACTGATCGAAATACCTGATATAGGTTTTATTCTTATCAGCCCATGCCCCCCACTTTTTATTAAATAAAATCCCCAATGTAACGGGCAACAGAACTTGCAATGACAATTTACCCACTACTGACATAATATCATAGTTTCCGGATCCCGTATCCAGTACTACACCCATCCACAACGGTGTAATAAATACGCCCATCAGACTTGAGATACTGGCATTAAAAATCGCGGCAGGAATATTCCCACCCGCTATGGATACCATCACTACAGATGAAGACACTGTTGAAGGTAAAGTTGTAAGAAAAAATATAGCGAGCCACATCAACTGATGGTCTTCCCCACGAAAAAACGGCCGGCACGCCAAGGCTAAAAGTGGAAAAAGCACAAAGGTTGACAGGTGCACCATGGCATGTAATTTCCAGTTCGCCAGACCCGCCTTCAATTTATCAGGACTTAATCTCAAACCATAAAAAAAGAATATCAGCGAAACTGCGTAGGTAGATATTTGGATCAGCGGCACCGGACTTTCGCTCATGCCTGGCTCCGGCCATATGTATGCAAGGCCAATCATGCCAATCAACAACAACATAAAACCGTCCAAGCCCGCTTTCTTAGCTATATCAAAAACTTTACTCATTCAAATTTAGATGTCTATAAATGTAAGTCATCAAACGTAAGCTGACGACCGTTGCCTGTTAAAAGTATATTAAATAAAATGACTAGTCAAGGAATTGGCGGATATTGCTTCAAACCGCTAAATCGCTCTATTTTATAGATTACTTTCCCGGTTATTGTTTTTCTTTGTCCGACTTTCTCACTTCTATTCTCTAAATCTTAAAATGATCCATTTCAAAAAACAATTATTACTGGCGGGGTTTTTCCTCCTACCCTTTTCTCCTTCCTACGCGCAATGGAAGCTGGTTTGGTCCGATGAATTCAATAAAGACGGCAAACCCGACCCTAAAAACTGGAAAGCGGAACAAGGATTTGTGAGAAACCACGAGCAGCAATGGTACCAGGCAGAGAACGCCTATTGCAAGGATGGCAAACTGATCATTGAAGCAAAACGGGAAGCTGTAAAAAATCCCAGATACATATCCGGCAGCAGTAATTGGAAAGAAAACCGGGAGGTTTCGGAATATACATCAGCCAGCATCATTACTGAAGGCAAACAAAGCTGGCAATATGGCCGGTTTGAAATGAAAGCTAAAATTGATACCCGTCCCGGCATGTGGCCTGCATTCTGGACATTGGGTAACGATGGTGAGTGGCCTGAGAATGGGGAAATTGATATTATGGAATACTACAGAGGCGATTTGTTGGCCAACACAGTGCATGGTTCAATGCAAAAATGGAAAGGAAACTGGCACACCACCAAAAAGCCGATATCAGAATTTAACGATCCCGAATGGTCTGACAAGTTTCACGTGTGGCGTATGGATTGGGATGAAAAAAGCATCAAGCTGTATGTTGACGATATTTTGCTAAGTAACGTGGATCTTGAAAAAACTTACAATGATAAAGAGCCAAGGAAGAATCCCTTCCGTCAGCCTCATTATATGCTACTGGGAATGGCGATTGGAGGTGATAATGGCGGGGACCCGTCAGGCACCGAATTTCCGGCAAAGTATGAGATCGATTATGTGAGGGTTTATCAGAAAAAATAAACGCCCGTGGACGACAAAGCCGGATGTAATCGATGTACACCTGCTTTGTCTTATCTTTTTAGTGCCAGTTCCGTTTTCAAAGACCTGAAACTCTTCTTAACTGGTCTCTTCTTTTTATTTCTCCCCCACCAGATCATAAAGCCCGTGACCGGCAGGCTTGCACAAACAAGGCTTGCCAGAAAAGCCAGAATTTTTCCCGGCAATCCCAAAATGGCGCCGACGTGAATATCGTAATTCATACGTCTCAGTTTCCCGGCAAAATCCGCCTCTCTATATTTTCCCGAAAACGGACCCGTTGCCTTAATAGGTTTCAGCGTATGCTGGTCGAAATAAGTGTAATCAACATGATAATATGTCCCTGCCCGAAAATTGACATAGGAATAAATTGACTCAGATTTCAAATGAGGTATTGAAATATTAATCCCCTCATTTTGAGGATACTGCTTCATTAGTGTGAGCCAGGCCTTATCAACAGATTCAATTGGCTTGGTCACCAAACCAGTCACGGTTGTATCCGAAGGCGGATTGTAATAAACATCAGATCCCTCTCCCCCGGTGGCGGTATATACCGATTGCGAAAACCATTGAAATCCCCAAACCAATCCTGTAAGCGCCAGTATCAACCCTATTGACATTACATAAAACCCAAAGACATTATGTATGTCATAGTTTTTACGTCTCCACGCTGCATCCCATTTAACTGTGAAGCGTTGTTTGGCTGCAGATTTGTTTTTGGGCCACCAAAGTATCAAACCTGAAATCAACATCACAACAAAAATCAAAGTTGAGGAAGCCACCACAGTCTGACCGATTTCAGCTGGCAACCATAGGTAAAAATGTCCGTGCAGAATCCAGTGAAAGAAATCCTCATCTTCATTCCAGATCTTTTTCACTTCTGCTGTATACGGATTCACATAGACAACATAATAATATTCCGGGCTGATATTATAAAAGCCAACTTCCGCATTTCTGCCCGGCGTTCCATACAAAACCCCATTAGCCTTTTTTCCATCCATCACCTTTTCAGCACTGCTCTTCAACACAGAAGGCGGGAGAAGTCTGGCATTATCAGGTACTTCAACGTACCTGTATGGTTCCGTAAAGCTTTTAATTTCCTGCTCAAAAGCCAGGATACAGCCAGTTACCGACACCATGAATACCACGATTCCGGAAACGAGCCCCAGATACAGATGGAGCTTTCCTATTAACTTCTTAAATGTCATGGATGAATACTTACAGTTCT
>DASYHR010000170.1:0-5362 GCA_035998385.1 Dyadobacter sp.
CTCGGCGACCCGGATCTCAACTTCAAAGAAGATGTGATTTTGTTGCCGTTTGAGCGCAACGAATCTGGTACAATTCAGGTTAATATTTTACATTACAGCCAGAAACGATGTATACACGTCAGGTACGAGCAATTTGGCGACTACATACTCACCTTAACACTCTGAAAAAGCACCATTTATCCCTATGAAGTACATTCCTGAAACCTTAAAAAAACCTATTCTCAGCTTACTTACATTGCTTGCTGCAGGGCCGTTACAGGCACAGGTTCCTTCCCTTTCTTCTGCAGAAATTTTCCAAAATATCAGAAAGCTCAATGTCGTGGGTTCGGTGCTGCATATTGCTGCCCACCCCGATGACGAAAATACGCTGTTGCTTACTTATATGTCAAAAGACCAGCTGGTGCGAACTGGCTATCTGGCACTTACACGTGGTGACGGCGGGCAAAATCTGATTGGCGCCGAACAGGGTTACAATATTGGTGTGATCAGAACGCAGGAGCTTTTAGGAGCACGCAAAATTGACGGAGCACAGCAATATTTCTCCCGCGCCTATGATTTTGGTTTTTCAAAAACGAGAGAAGAAACGCTCAATTTCTGGGATGAAAACAAAGTGCTGGGTGACGTTGTCTGGCTCATCCGTAAGTTTCAGCCTGATGTGATTATTACCCGTTTCCCACCCGATCCGCGTGCAGGACATGGTCAACATCAGACCTCTGCTTACCTGGGAGAAAAGGCTTTTGAAATGGCAGCCGACAAAAAGGCATTTCCCGATCAATTGAAATACGTCAAAACCTGGCAGGCCAAAAGACTGGTTTGGAATACATTTTCGCCCGGCTTTACCAATAAAGCTCCTGCCGACGAGAAGAGCACCTATATATCTCTTCCGATTAATGGTTACAATGCTCTGCTTGGAACCTCCTATTCCGAAATTTCAGCGTTAAGTCGCAGTCAGCATAAAAGCCAGGGGTTCGGAAGTGCGCCTGCCCGTGGCGAACGGATTGATTACTTTTTACATAAAGCCGGCGAACCAGCCAACAAAAGCCTGTTTGATGGAATTGACGTGACATGGAAACGTATCCCGAACAGTGGACAGGTTCAGGAAACGGTTTCAGCACTGATTAAAAATTACAACATCAATGATCCGAAAGCATCGCTACCAGCTCTTCTACAATTAAACCGGCAACTGGCAAAACTTGACAGCTCAGACATCAATGTAAAATCTAAAACACAGGAAGTAAAGGATTTGATCGTACAATGTGCTGGCTTGTGGTTTGAAAGTAATCCGGTAAGTTTTTCGGCCACGCAGGGGGATTTTGAGAAAGTAAATATTGGTGTTGTCAACAGAAGCGGGTATCCGGTGAAGCTGGTTTCCGTTCGTTGGACAGGCAGCAGCAAAGACAGCACTTTGAATCTCAACCTGAAAGAAGGAGATGAAAACCGGTTTGCAGTGAATCCTGTAATCCCGAAAAACCTGAAGATCACCCAACCCTATTGGCTGGAAAAACCGATCGTAAAAGGCATGTTTCAAATCGACGATCAACGGGATATAGGTTATCCTGAAAATCGACCTGAAACAGTAACCACGTTTGTATTCGATATTGACGGTCAGCAATTATCATTCACACGCCCATGGATATACAAATTCACAGATCCGGCGGAAGGCGAAATTTACCGTCCATTTGAGATTCGTCCGGCTGTTACCATCAACATCAGCGAACCGGTATATATTTTCGCATCGGCAGCGGCCAAAACCGTAAATGTTACCGTCGAAGCACAAAAAGGAAAGGTAAGCGGAAATGTAAAACTGAATGTACCTGCAGGATGGAAAACAGAGCCGGCTTCTGCCCCATTTACCATTGAAGATAAAAATCAGGTTCAGAATTTCAGTTTTAAGGTTATTCCTCCTGCAAAAGATCAGGAAGTTAGTCTTACTGCTTCCGCGGAAGTAGGCGGACAGACCTACACGAAGTCAATCAGAACAATAGCCTATCATCACATTCCGAGCCAGACTATCTTCCCGGATGCTGAAGCCAAACTGGCGAAGATTGATGTGCGTACAACCGTGAAAAACATCGGCTACATTGCAGGAGCCGGCGATGATGTCCCGACAGCCTTGCGTCAGATGGGTTGCCAGGTTACCATGCTCGATGGCTCCGAACTGGCCAAAGATCTTAGCATGTATGAGGCTATTGTGGTGGGTGTCCGGGCCTATAATACAGTTGGGATATTGTCGCATTATCAGTCCAAATTGATGGAATATGTCAAAAATGGCGGCACGATGATCGTTCAGTATACTATCCCGGGCAGTATTAAAGTGGCCAATATCGGCCCGTATCCGCTCACAACGGGACGCGACAGGATCACCGAAGAAGATGCTACGATGAAATTCCTGATTCCGGACCACACCTTATTAAATCATCCTAACAAAATCACACAGAAAGATTTCGATGGCTGGGTTCAGGAGAGAGGTTTGTACTTCGGACAGGATTGGGATAAAACTAAATACCAGGCTTTATTGTCCGGAAATGACACAGACGAGACGACAAAGGCAGGTAGCTTGCTGTATGCGCAATATGGTAAAGGTCACTACATCTACACAGGATTGTCGTTTTTCCGCGAGTTACCTGCGGGCGTCACAGGTGCCTACCGCTTGTTTGCCAACATGATTTCAGTAGGAAAAAAATAGCCTTTCGTTCAGATATATTTTTCGTTACAACATACGAAGACCGTTATCATAAAGCCGATAACGGTCTTTGTATGTAATCGAGGCAACAAACTTTAAGTAATCGATAACTTCTGATTGCGGAGATCAATAATACCTATTTCGTTGTTTAGGCACACTTACGACAGCGTTCTTATAAATACCCCAAGGAGTTTTATGTCAAAGCCGGGATTGGATCGAACATCAATCTATTTTTTTCTATATTGAAATACTCAATGTAACTATTCCTACTATGACCAGAGCATTACGTATTTCACTACTGTTTGCCTTCCTCCCTTTTTACGACTGCTTCTCTCAAAAAATTCCGGTTGTCCTTCCAGAACGTGAGCGCGCTACCGTGATTGACAATATCCTGGAAGACCGTTTCGAAAATCTGCTGCCTGCATTGATGCGAAAAGAGGGAGTTGATATGTGGGTCATTATCTCCAGAGAATACAACGAAGATCCTGTCATGAAAACGATGTTGCCGAGTGTATGGTTGTCAGCGCGGAGACGAACCATTATGGTTTTTTACAATCCAGGAGATGGAAAACCGCTTGATAAACTGGCCATCGCCCGTTATGACGTAGGCACCTTGCTGACCGGCGAGTGGGACATCAGCTCCAATCCTGACCAATGGGATGCTTTGATGAAAGTGATTAAAGTCAAAAAGCCGAAAAGAATCGGGTTAAATTATTCGCCTACCTATGCTCACGCAGATGGGCTTACCCACACGGAACATGAAGAATTCATGCAGAAACTTCCCAAAGGATACCATTCGCGGGTGACATCTGCAGAAAAACTGGCCATTGGCTGGCTCGAAACACGCACAGAAAAAGAGATGGCCGTATATCCGATGATCTGCAGGATTTCTCACGAAATCATCAATGAGGCGTTTTCAGAAAAAGTGATTCAGCCCGGCGTTACCACAACTGACGATGTGGTATGGTATCTTCGTCAGCGTGTTACCGACCTGGGGCTTGGCACCTGGTTCCACCCCACTGTGGATATTCAACGGGCTGATGACAAAAACTTTGATCACCTGAGAACATTTGCGAAGCGCCCTGGCTCACAACCTATTATGCCTGGCGATCTCATTCATGTGGATTTTGGAATTACCTATTTACGACTGAATACGGATCAGCAGCAACATGCTTACATCTTGAAACCCGGTGAGAAAGAAGTTCCTGATTACATAAAAAAGGCATTTGCACAAGGAAACCGGTTGCAGGATATTCTTACTGAGCGCTTCAAAGCAGGTAAAACCGGTAACGAAATACTGACCGAAGCGCTCAAACAAGCCGAGAGCGAAGGCATTACCGGTTCCATTTATTCTCATCCTATTGGCTCGCACGGGCACGCAGCCGGGCCTGCCATTGGTATGTGGGACAATCAGAAGAATGTAAAAGGTACGGGCGACTATCCCTTACACGAAAACACAGCGTATTCTATTGAACTGAATGTTGCTGTTCAAATCAAGGAGTGGAACAAAACGATCCGGATTATGCTGGAAGAAGACGGCTATTTTGACAAAAACGGTTTTCGTTATATCAATGGCAGGCAAAAAGAGATTTTTACCATTCCACGTCAGCTGGAAGGTGTTGAGTAAAACGAAAAAGCCAGAATAGTACCCGACGAAACATCGGATACTATTCTGGCTTCAAAAATTAAGGCAAATTCTACTGCTGCGATTCCAGCCAGTTGTGAATGTAGGCTGCTACTTCTTCCCAGCCCGGTTCACCACATATATAGTGTGATCGGTTTTCAAATTCACGGAAGTACGCTCCTCCGCTCACATCATCTGTATAAGCTTCACTGTTTTTCTCAACGAGTTCGGTCGGCACAATCAAATCTTCCCTGGCACTTATAAACAGCAAAGGCGAGTGCGGAACTTCGAGATCAACCTGACCCGCAGAACCTAAACATCCCCGTAGTACATTCCGGCTATCGTGGGTAGCTGTTTCATCGTAAGCCCTGCGCGCAGCTGCTTCGTCCAGCGTATTACAGAATCCTTCGTGAAAACTTTCCGGTGTCTGTTTAAAAGGCTCATCACCTTTGAACGGATTGGTAATGGCAGCCACATTTTTAAAAAATGGCCAGTCCAGTGTCATCATCATATTAGGAGCTACCGAGCAAATAGGGACACCTACACTCGCCAGATTCCGGTTCACGAAAATTTGAGTAAGCAAGCCTCCTACTGAGTGGCCGATCACAATTGGTTTATTATGTACTTCCACCTCACCACCTCCTGCAGTAATCACGACCTGTTCCATGGCGCTGATCACATCTTCAAGCATCAAATCTCCCAACGTGCCTGGAGGATTTGAGCGCAGCGTTGCGGGATCTCCTTCGTGATCCGGCCACGAAGGCGCCACACAATTGTAACCTCGTTCGGTAAAGTACGCTACCCACTTATCCCAGCTGCGGGAATTTTGAAACATACCGTGTATAAAAACAATAGTCCTTTTCATAATTTTGGTTTTTAGTTTAAAGAGTCAGTTATTGATAAAATTGAATCGGCTCTGTAAAAAACTAAGCCACTTTCCGGCATTATAGCTTTGAGTTGTGCTTTACTTCCGGCCTGTAACGCTTACCATTTCGAATGCTCATGATAAACACCAACCCGCAGGACAAACCATTGGTTGACAAATTGTACACGCT
>DASYHR010000219.1:0-5705 GCA_035998385.1 Dyadobacter sp.
CATTGTTGAAGATGCAGACGTATTTGTAGTTATCGGCACCTCGCTCGCTGTATATCCGGCGGCAGGATTAGTTAATTACGTTCGTCAAAACAAGCCAATTTTCATCATTGATCCGGCTAAACCAGACATCAGATTCGAACCAAATATGACATTCATTCAAGAAAAAGCAACGGTGGGAATGGGCATTTTAAAGGAAAGGTTGCAGGCAGGTTGATCAGAGACCAGGTATTATTGTCAAGGGAGGCTAAAAAGGGTCAAGTTGAGTCAGTTAATTGTAAACGCAGGTTTGTCGGCACATGACCACAACCTGACAATAAATGACCAAACTGGACTACAGGTGATAGTATCTGACTACAAATGCCTAAATCAGTTTAGAATAAAACATTTAAAATAAATAAGATGCAGTTATTAGACGGGAAAGCAATATCGTCCCAAATTAAATCTGAAATTAAAGCTGAGGTAGAAACCTGGGTAGCTGGCGGAGGGAAAAAGCCTCACTTGGCAGCTATATTGGTGGGTCAGGATGGCGCCAGCGAAACGTATGTAGCTTCGAAAATCCGTAGTTGCGAAGAAATCGGCTTCACCTCCACCCTTCTGAAATTCGATGCAACCATCAGCGAAGCTGAATTGCTGGAAGCTGTGGCATCATTGAACAATAATGCCGATGTAGACGGATTCATCGTTCAACTTCCATTGCCAAAACATATTTCTGAGAATACAATTATGGAAGCGGTCGATCCGAAGAAGGATGTTGATGGGTTCCATCCGATCAACGTCGGCAGAATGTGTAAAGGTCTTCCAGCCTATATTTCTGCAACTCCTTTCGGAATTTTGGAAATGCTGATTCGTGCAGGTGTTGAAACAAGCGGAAAACATTGCGTGGTAATTGGCCGTAGTCAGATCGTAGGTTTGCCGATGAGCATTCTCATGCAACGCAACGACTACCCCGGCAATTGCACCGTGACAATTACGCACAGCAAAACGCCGAATCTGAAAGAAGTTTGTCAATCTGCGGACATTTTGGTTGCTGCGCTAGGCAGACCGGAATTTGTTACTGCCGACTACGTAAAAGAGGGAGCAGTTGTAATTGACGTGGGCATCAGCCGAGTAGAAGATGCCAGCAAAAAAAGTGGGTTTGCGATCAAAGGTGATGTGAATTTTTCTGACGTAGCGCCTAAGACCAGCTATATCACCCCGGTACCGGGAGGTGTGGGATTGATGACAATATGCGGTCTGCTAACGAATACTTTGAAAGCGGCTCGGAAAGAGATTTATGGGTAGTTGAGTTTGCAGATGTCAATCAATACGCTAGCTTTACTGCGGTTTGTGTCTTCGCAAACCGCTTTTTTTGATAGATATGTATGGATTAAAATTCAGGATCAATTCGATAAATAGAAAAAAAAATAACACAATTCATGCACGACCAATTTCTATTCTTTTTCAGTGCGTTGGGAGCATTTAACGCCTTGCTGATTTCTCTGTATTTTGCATTTCAGGCCAAGAATAAAGATGCGACAAATTGCTTTCTATCTGCACTGCTGTTTGTTTTAAGTATCAGAATAATAAAGTCGGTATTCTTTTACTTCAATCCACAATTGGCGAACGTATATATACAGGTTGGACTCTCTGCTTGTCTTCTCGTTGGTCCATTTCTTTTTTTGTATCTGAAATCATCAACTGAAGATAAGAAAATCAACTGGTTAGGTCATACATTCCCATATCTGGGAGCGATTACAATTGTAGGTATTGCATTTCCATATGTAGAAAATCGTCAGATCTGGCAATGGTTATTGTGGGCCATTTACGGGCAATGGCTGATTTATATTATTTTTTCATACAAGTATATTCATTCGATTTTTTTAAAAATCAAAAGCAACGATAGTTTAAAAAAGATAGATATATGGCGATTGAGCATTTACCTGGGTGTAGCCATTATATGGATCGCTTATTACACCGCCAATTATACATCTTATATTGTAGGGGCATTGTCGTTCAGCTTTATTTTGTATCTTATCTCACTATTACTCATCTTCAGAAACAATAACGAACCCGCATTCTTTCAGGAAAAAGAAAAATATAAAAACAAGTTAATTCCAGCGGAAACACAGGAGAAAATCGAACTAAATCTTTCACTAATTGCCGAAAAAGAGTTATTCGTAAATCCTAATTTCACCCTTGAAGAAGCTGCGAAAGAGCTAAAAGTAACGAAACACATACTGTCCCAATATCTGAATGAAACGCTAGGTAAGTCCTTTTCAAATCTTGTTAATGAGTACAGGATCGAGAAAGCAAAAGAGTTATTGAGGACCGAAAAAAGTAATACCGTAGAAAGTATCGGTTATGATAGCGGGTTCAATTCAAAGTCAACTTTTTTTACGACCTTCAAAAAAATCACAGGGCAAACACCCACCGAATACCAGAAAATCCATGCGCAGTGAGTTCCGGTTTATAGATCTGTACTCCAAAACCATAAACCAAAACCCCTTTCCAGACTTCAGATAACATATTTGCAAACATTCAAAAAAGCAAATATGTACAAATTACTTTTAAGGTTAAGGTTCATGCTATGGATGAGTATCAGCCTGCTCTCATCCTCTTTCCCTGTTTTATCTCAAAACAAAATCTTGTTTGTAGTATCGAACCAGGATCACTACGGAAATTCCAATATCAGAGCTGCCAACCATTTTGGTGAACTCGCAGTACCCTACGACATTTTTACAAAATCCGGGTACACTGTCGATTTTGTGAGCCCAAAAGGTGGAGCTGTGCCAATCGGCTATATTAATACATCTGACAGTGTCCATAAAAAATATCTTTACAACCATTTTTTTATGGATAAACTCAAAAACACGTTAAAACCAGCTCAGGTTATTGCGGATAATTACAATGTGATTTTTTATGGTGGTGGTGGTGCCGCTATGTTTGGTGTTCCGAACGATATTTCTATTCAGAAAATAGCTAAACAGATTTACAAACAAAATGGAATAGTATCAGCCATTTGCCATGGAACTGCGGGTTTAGCTCACCTGAAAGATGAAAATGGAAAATCTATTTATAGTGGTAAAAAAATAACTGGTTTTGCTGATAAATTTGAGGATACCAAAGAAGAATATTACAGAACATTTCCATTTTCTATAAACCGGGCGATCACAGATAACCACGGAAAATTCGTACATGACAGTAAATTGGGTACCGGATTCTATGTAGCAGACGGTCAGTTTGTAACAGGACAAGACCCAAGTTCCGCTTCAAATATGACTAATGAAATCATTGCATTGATTGAAAAAGAGAAGCCATTAAAAATAATTCAAAGTATAGATAAGGTATTTACTGATTGGAACAACGACTTACCTAACCCAGGTGTTGCTGCCGGGCTGATAAAGGGCGATAAAATTATTTATTTAAAAGGATTTGGATACGCTGATGTCAATCAGGAAATTCCTGTTACAGTAGACAGCAGATTTCAGATAGGTGCGATGAGTAAACAGTTTACAGCCTTTGCAATTTTGTTATTGGAAGAGCAGGGAAAACTGAATTTGTCTGACGAAATACATAAATATATACCACAACTTCCTGATTACGGACAGCCGCTTACTATCAAACATTTACTAAGTCAATCAAGCGGCCTGCACGACTTTATGGCATTGAAAAAAATAGCCGGCTGGAGGGAAAAAGACTTGTTTACACAACAGGATGCATTAGATCTGATACTTCATCAAAAGAAACTTGATTATACGCCAGGGACAAAATTTTCCCAAACCTCTTCAGGGCTTATCCTGTTAACTGAAGTTATAAAAACTGTAACCGGTCAAACCCTGGCGGCATTTACTCAGGAACATATCTTTCAACCGTTGGGATTAGCAAATACCTTTTTCAGGGATGATAATGAAATGATCATTCCTAATGTTGCCACGTCATATGGAACAACAAAAAATGGTTTGAAACATAATCTCATCAATCACTCTATAGTCGGAACGACCAACCTGTATACTTCAGCGGCAGATTTGATCCGGTGGTATCTCAACTTCGAAAGGCCGAAAATTGGCACTAAAAAACTGATCGAAAAACTTTTGTCTCCTGTCACTTTAAATGATGGCAGAACTACCTTTAATCCAACTGCGGGACGACTTTTATATGGCCAGCAATATCTTCATGCGGAAAGAGGCTTGCCTAAGATGTGGACTTATGGCCTGGAAGGTGGTTATGCCAGCAACATTTTTATTTTTCCTGATCAAAAGGTTACATCATTTGTTCTTGGAAATAACAACCGATACAATGGTGGTCTCGCTATGAACATGGCTATTGAAGTATTGGGAGATATATTTCCTGAGCCACCCGGCATTGATTTCAGCAAACTGAAAACAACAAAAATTCAATCACTACAACTAAGCGCATTTGCAGGCAATTATTGGGATAGTGAGAGAGCATCCGCGTTAAAATTTTACGTAAAAGAGGACACTTTACGTTTTCGGGTATTAAGTAGCACGACTGAAAATGCTTTAGTTCCTCTCGATGAAAATACCTTTCAAATGGTAATCGACAGTGACGATATAATCAAATTCAGATTTAGAAAAGAGGGAAATGAGTTGAAGCTGATCTACACCTCAGGAGAAAGTGATGAACATATATACGCGCGTTACATCCCCCTGAATTATTCTGAAGCTGATCTGAAGGACTTCTCGGGAACACACTATTGCAAGTCATTGAATGTGAGTTACACCTTCGTTCAAACAAAAGACGGTCTTAAAACAAGTAATAAGTCCAATGGCAACATCCGGTTTACGACAATCACACCAGACCTTTTCCAAAGCAACGACATAAATTTTGGAAGTATCCGTTTTATTCGCGACCAGGAAAATAGGATAACAGGTTTTCATGTAAACTCCGATAAAATAAAAAAACTGCACTTTGAGAAATGTCAGTAACATTTGGATTTTGGTAAATATCGGGATAGAAGTAGCAGGTTATCAATTTGCTTACTACATTTGATGTATCAGTAAAAAGATAAAATCACCATGTCTGTAAACCGCATGGTGATTTTATTAGAATTACCCCCTTCAACAAACTAGCTAAGTTAAAAATGAAGTTATATTTGGGACACTACCTACTGCTTTCAACTATGCTTTTGGCGACATTTGTGTGGTTCTACTTTGGCACCGAAACAATCGATTTAAATCTTTCCGACACTTATTTCATGTTAGAGAAAAGAACAATCATTCTGCTTCTTCTGTCTTTTGTAGTATTTGTTTTCTGTTTAATCTCATCCATATTCTACCACTCCAGATATATAATGTTAATCCCAACAATGGTCATTAGCGGATTGTATATTGGTTATTGGGCGTTCATTGCATTAAAAGCGTATATGCAATTAAAGTAAAGCAAGTATTCCTTATTTCAATCTCTCCAGAATTCCCTTTCGTTTCACCAGATTCTTGTAATCCCATTGAATGTCTCTGGCCTTCGCAAGCCATCGGCGCAAAGCTGTTACATTTATCTGTTCGACAGAAGTGTAACGTTTTTCTGCCGCTTTGAATTTACCTTCGATCTGGAGCTCTTCCTCTTCAAAGGTTTGTCCGCTCCAAAATAAAAGACGAACACTGTCTTTCAGTTTGCTGTAGCCAGCTACGGGATTTCCATCCAAAAACCAAACCGGATGCGCATGCCAGATTTTGTTTTCAGCATCCGGCAGTTCATTCCCTATTTCG
>DASYHR010000249.1:0-9385 GCA_035998385.1 Dyadobacter sp.
TTCGGGATTATCAATATCATGGGTATTGAGCTGCATCAGGTTACATTGGTTGCCTTGATTATCGTGATGGGGATGGTGGTTGATAATGCCATTGTTGTGGTAGATAATTACATCGAAAAACTGGATGAAGGCATTACGCCATGGACGGCTGCGTGGCAGGCGGCAACCCAGCTTTCTCTGCCGATTTTTACAGCAACGCTGGCGATTATATTCGCCTTTGCACCTCTTGCATTCTTCATGAATGGTATTGCCAAAGATTTTATCGCGGCTCTGCCCGTAACGGTTGCGGTTGCCCTTACGGCATCTATGGCCGTAGCACTTTTGGTAACCCCATATACTTGCTACCTGTTCATTAAAAATGGTCTGAAACACAAAGTGTCTGACCGTCCGCCGAAGCTGACCATTCTGGACAGATTACAAAATGGCTTCAATAAAGTAGTTGAACTTTGTTTCCGTCGGCCGAAATCCACCATTGCAGTTGCAATTCTATCTGTGGTAATGGCATTGGTTGTGGCTGGTAATGTCGATCAGGAATTCTTCCCGACTGCAGAGCGGAATCAATTCAATATGGAAGTGTGGTTGCCAACCGGTACATCATTGCCCGTAACTGAAGAGGCCGTGAAGAAGCTGGAAAAAATGTTGAAAGAAGACAAACGTGTGGTTGGTGTAGCAAGTTTTGTAGGTGGTAGTTCACCGCGTTTCCACATCACCTATGCGCCGGAAGTGCCAAGGAGGAATTTTGCACAAATCTTCATCACAACGGTGGATGACGATGCTACCAACGAAATGGCAAAAGAATATCTTAAAAAGTTGGATGGCTTCCTGCCTGATGGTGAGATCAAAGTGAGACAGCTGAGTATGCAGGCAACTTCGCCGATTGAAGTACGTGTCATTGGTGAAAACCTGCACGATCAGAAAAGAGTAGCTGCACAGGTGGAGGAAATCCTGAGAGGCGAGCCGGGTGCGAACTTTATCCGTAACGATTATGATACTGATAACTTTGGTGTAACAGTCAATATTAAAGATGATGTGGCGAGTCGTTTGGGTGTTTCCAAACAAGCTATTACTCAGACGTTGGGAGCACAACTGAAAGGTTTCAGCGCGTCTACTTTATGGGAAGGCGATAAGCCGGTGGATATTTTCCTGAGATTGGATGCCAACAGCCGCAAGGATTTCAATGATCTTTCGGATCTGTATATCAGCACACAATTTGGCGGCAAGGTGCCTTTGAAAGAAGTAGCGGAACTGGTGCCGGGATGGCATACAGGAAAAATCGCACACCGTAACGGTCTTCGTACCCTGACGGTAACTTCTGAAGCACAAAACGGAATTCGCGCATCGAAGGTGCAGGCGAGTATCGAGCCTAAAATTGCAGCACTCGACATACCTGAAGGGATCCGTATTCAGTATGGTGGTGAGATTGAAAACAGCGGGGAAAATCAACCCGGTATGGGCGCCTCTTTGGGTGTGAGTTTGATCCTGATTTTCCTGACACTTTTGTTTCAATTCAAGAATTTCAAGAAAACACTTATCATCCTGGCTACTTTCCCGTTGAGTTTGCTTGGAGCATTTCTGGGACTCTTTCTTACAGGTAACCCGATGGGTATGACCGCTTTCATGGGAATTATATCTCTGATCGGTATTGTAGTGCGGAACGGTATCATCCTGGTTGATTATGCTGATGAGCTGGTGCACGACCACGGGTACACGATCAAAGCAGCAGCATTGGCGGCGGCTAAACGACGGATGCGTCCAATCTTCCTGACGTCATCAGCGGCAGCGGTGGGTGTAATTCCGATGATCCTGGGCAAGTCTCCGATGTGGGGACCTCTGGCGAGTGTACTTGCATTCGGACTGATGGTATCGATGGTGCTTACATTGTTTGTGGTTCCTGTACTGTACTTCCTGTTTGTAAAACCGGAGCCGGAAGAAGAGGAGCTCGTACAGCCAGATGCCGACGAACATATTCAATACCGACCATCCCACGCATAAACCAAGGAAATAATCATGAATGCATATATTAAATCAGGTTTTGCAGCGGCTTTGTTGATGCTGGCTCAGCAGGTAACGGCGCAAAGATCTGTCACATTGGACGAGGTCAGAAGACTTGCTGTTGAACAAAACAAAAAAATAAAACAGGCGCAGCAGCATGTTGATGCCGCGAAAGCTGCTCTGGATGGAACAAAGGGGCTGGACAAACCCGCAATCGACGGATCAATCGCAGCTTTCCACGTGGGCAAACCGTTAAGTAATCTGTTGCCTGCAGTAGGAGTGAGTCCGTCTTTGACAATTGCGCAGCCTATTTACGCCGGAGGAAAAATTAAGATTGGGCGGGATCTTGCGACAAAGGGTGTGCAGATTCAGGAAGCTCAAAAAGCACTTACAGAAACGGAAGTTTTGCTGAATGTGGACAAAGCGTACTGGCAGATTGTGAGTGTAAAGGAGAAAATCAAACTGGCAGAAACATTCAAAGCGCTTCTGACATCTCTGGATAAAGAGCTTACGAACTCCTACGATGCAGGTATGATCTACAAGAACGATCTGCTTCGGGTACAGGTGCAACGCAATGAGACCGAACTCAATATCAGCAAAGCAACAGACGGTCTGGAGCTATCGAAAATGAATTTGGCTCAGATTATCGGGGCACCATTGGATTCTGATCTGATGCCTGCGGATTCTGTTATCGGAACATTTGATGCAATCGCTGCAGGTTCATCAGAGTCGGCGATAGAAGGCCGTGCGGAAATTGCACTGCTGAAAAAAGTTGTAGAATTGGAAGAGCTTCAGGAAAAAATGCTGAAAGCAGATTTTCGTCCTACTGTGGGGGTGTTGGCCGGTGGTTTTGTAGGAGTTGGTAAAAAGATGAATATTGAAACTGGTGGAAATAGTATGGCATCCTATTTCGGAATGCTGAGTGTGAACATTCCTATCTGGGATTGGGGACAGAAGGCAAGTAAAGTGAAAGAGCAAGGTTTTAAATTACGTGCACAGCAAATTCAGCTGGCCGAAACCAAAGAGCTGCTTTCACTGGAAATTCAAAATGCTTATTTTGGCCTGAATCAGGCTGCGAAGAAAATCGAATTGTCTGGTGCTTCTTTGGCTCAGGCAGAGGAAAACCTGAGATTGAGTAATGACCGGTTCAAGGCTGGAACCGTGACGGGACAGGATGTTCTCGAAGCACAGACTTTATGGGCGCAAGCCAACAGCAATATCATCGACGCGCGTATAGAATACAAAGTGAGTGAAGCTGTCTATAAAAAAGCAATAGGCGAAAATCTTAATTGACGGGGTTATTTGTAGTGTGACTTTCCGGAGGGGCTTTGTCTCTCCGGAAAGCTAATGATGAGTAAAATGAATGAAATAATAAAAGAAACGATCTTCAGATTAACCGGTCTTCCCGCCTCGGCAGTGGTAACACATGCACTGCTGGAATACGATCTTGGGGTTGATCAGACGAAGATGGAAATACTGATTGGCAAACTAGACAAGACGTTTGCTTTGCAGACGGGGCGACATATATGGTCAGGATTCCAAAGGGTAGGAGATATCAACGATTATCTGAAGCACCAATTGAAAGAAAAGGACTTACACTTCTCAACAAACTACACTATTGAACCAAGCCATGACCACTGAAGAGAGAATACTGCAACGTTCCTCTGAGCTCTTTGCACAGTTCGGAATCAACGTGGTTCGGACAGATGATATTTCGACGGATCTGGGTATATCAAAAAAAACCTTCTACAAATATTTTGTAAGTAAGGAGGAGCTCGTAGTCAGAGTCATGCAGGAAATGTTGGAAAGATCATCTTCAGAAATGGATCAGCTTGTGAATTCTTCCGGGAATGCCATCGAGCAGACCTGTGCGCTGTGGGATCTTTTTACCAGTTTTCAGAAAAAATATAATCCTAATTTCATCAGAGATATGCAAAGGAGTTATGCCAGAGCGTGGGAACTGGTGGAGCAATTCAGGTCGGGGCTGGTTAAAGATGTATTGATCAGGACGCTGAAAACAGGCATCGGACAAAACTTCTACCGCGAGGATCTTAACAAAGAAATTATAGCCCGGCTTTGGCTTGACTTGTCATCTCAGGAGCGTCCGATTCCCGGGTCGGAAGATGAAATAAAAAATCTTTTCATCAGGGGATTGCTGACATCCGAAGGATTCAGAAGTTATTCCTTTTTGTGTAGCCAAACCTCCTAACAAAACATCAGTGACAGCCTCTGTGACCTGGCTTCTGTTGACTTTTACTTCTCAAATTATGGAAAAATCAGATGTGAAATGCGTTGAAGATTTTATTGAAATGGTCTGGAATCAAAGCAGACTTGATTTGTTGAATCAATATCTGCATCCCGCTTTCCGTGATTATTCTCAACCGTTTTTTGCAGTCCAAAATACAGATGGTTTGAAAATGTATCTCCGGCAGCTCAACGGCGATGTTATTCATAAAACTGAAATTCTGGACGTGGAGATATTTAAGGATGTGGTGATACTAGAAGTGAGGTTAGTGTTGAAGCTGAAATGTTCAGATTGTGCCCAAAAAGAATCTGAGCAGTTGCTGGTGATCGAAGGAGAGCGCCGCTTCACCATGCGCGAGAATCTCATTTATGATCACCGGGAGCATTTAGAAATTTCATCTAGTGCCTTTGTGATCGAAGATAATCTCAGATATAACCAATAGGTCACCTTATCTATTCGAAGGACAACTTTGATTTGCGGATATTTTCACAACGGTCTGGTGGTAGCTTTGGCATCTAATGATACAACTACCTTTACATATACACCAACCATTTGTTAGAAATTTTGCTAGAAACCTGTTTACAGCTTTGGAGTTTCAGCAGTAATTACTGGAAGGCTGTCTATCACTGTAATCTCTTCGCTCGCCAACTCCAATTTATCCTCTTAGTTATAATGACCAGTCGAATTCAGTTTCTTGCCTGTTACGGGTTTTGTTGGATCGTGCTTTTTCAACTATTCCGTATCTTATTTTTGATTTACCACTATGAAATAGCCTCTGATTTATCAGTCAGGGTGATCCTGGATAGCATCCTGCATGGATTGCGGATGGATATTTCATTCGCTTGCTATATCCTTATGCTGCCTGCAGTTCTATGTTCTATGACTGGCGTAAAATGGAATTGGTATAAGACCTTTTTACATGGGTATAGCGGAGTGATATGCCTGGTGGTATCGCTATTGACTGTCTTTGATCTGGAACTGTTTAAGGCTTGGGGTTTTAGAATTGATGCGACAGTATTAGGTTACATAAAGACACCAAACGAAGCGTTTGCTTCGATGGGAGCAGCTCCGATATTTTTGCTTTCAGTTCTTCTGCTTGTAGTTTTTATTTTCAGCTTTGGAATTCTTATCAAGATTCAGAACCGGTTAATCCCGCGATTTTCGGAGTCTTCTTTTGCTGTTGTTTTCCCATCATTGTTAGTGCTGGCGGCCAGTCTTGTTATTCCCATTCGGGGTGGGCTGCAGCTTGCGCCTATGAACGAAAGCGCAGTTTTCTTCAGTGATAACAGTTTTGCTAATCATACGGCAGTTAATGTCCCTTGGAGTTTCAGCAATTCCATTTTAAGGACGCGAAATATGAAGTCAAACCCTTTTGTTCATCTTGATCAACAACAGGCTGAATACGATATAGCCACATTGTTAAAAGGAGGCAGCTCCCGCCAGAGCCTGATCAGTTTAGGGGCAAAACCGGTGAACGTAATTGTCATAGTCTGGGAGAGTTTAACTGCCAAGGTGGTTGCCAGTTTAGGGGGAGTGGAAGCGACTCCTGAGTTTGACCGGCTTTCGAAAGAGGGTATACTATTTACGCATATGTATGCCAGCGGTAACAGAAGTGACAAAGGCATTGTTTCCATACTTAGTGGCTACCCCGCGCAGCCCATTACCTCAATTGTAAAGATTCCCAAAAAGACTGCATCATTACCGTCTTTATCAAGAGCCTTTAAAAATGATGGGTACACAACGTCCTTTTATTACGGAGGAGAAACTGAGTTTGCCAATATGAAGAGTTATTTTCTTCAACAGGGCTTCGATAAAATAATTGATAAAAATGCCTTTTCAGAGGCAGATATGAATTCAAAATGGGGCGCACATGACCATGTGGTATTAAATAGGTTACTATCAGATCTGGATACACAAAAAGAACCCTTCTTTTCTACCCTTTTTACTCTAAGTAGTCATGAACCCTTTGATGTACCGATCAAAACATTGATTCCCGGCAGCGATCCGACTAATCTTTTCCTGAACGCTCACCGCTATTCTGACCAATCTGTAGGCAATTTTATAAGACAAGCTAAGACCAAACCTTGGTGGGATAATACATTGATTGTAATCTTGGCAGATCATGGCCATCCATTGCCGCAAACCAACGATAGCAAATTGGAGGACTTCCATATTCCCATGCTGTGGCTAGGCGGAGTTGTGCGTGCAGAAGGAACAAGGGTAGATACGCTCTGTTCACAGGTAGATCTGGCCTCGACGTTATTGAATGAGATTGGTATTAAGTCAACTGATTTCGAGTGGAGCAACGATATCCTGCGAATTGGCCGCCAATCTTTTGCCTATTTTGCCTTTAATAACGGGTTCGGATGGGTACGTCCGGGATGGTTTTTAGTGCATGACAATATCGGCAAACACATGATAGAAAGATCTGTAAAACTTGGAGTGAGGGAATTGAAATATGGCAGATCTTATCTTCAGACCTCATTTCAGGATTATTTAAACAGGTAGTAAGCTATTATTTGATTATGAAGTTACAAGTATTACCTGGTAACCCACAGACTCATTTTTCTGTGGCTCACCCCATTTGGATTCTATTGCTTTCGCTGTTTTCGATTTCCTGCGACAATATTTTTCAGTATAATCCTAACCAGATTGTATTGCAAGACGCTGAAAAAGATCTGAACGCCCGAAATATGGATCGGATCAGGCAAATTCCCAAGCACGACACCACCCGATTTATATTGGTAGGCGATACCCAACGCTGGTATGACGAGACGAAGCAGTTTGTGAAAAGTGCAAATCAGCAGAAGAACATTGATTTTGTCATTCACTCAGGTGATATAGCCGATTTTGGACTTACCTGGGAATTCAAATGGATTAACAACATCATGAAGGACCTGAAATGCCCTTATCTTACCGTTATCGGCAATCACGATATCATCGCCAACGGCTCGGATGGCTATGTTCGCATGTTTGGTCCATTGAATTACACTATGGACTATGGCAATAACAAGTTTATTTTCCTTGATACCAATTCGCGAGAGTATGGCTTTGGCGGGTTTGTACCTGATTTGCAATTGCTAAAGGTTTACATGGCCAACAACCCTGAAAACAAAAATATAATAGTGGTAGGGCATGTGCCTCCCTTTGATGCAGACTTTGATCCGAACCTTCAGGAGCAATATGCTGGCATTCTGGCAGAAAATCCGAATGTTAAATTTACTTTATACGGACACCAGCACGCTTTTAAGGAAGGTGAATTCTACCAGGACGGCGTAAACTACATCCTTACTACAGCTACAGGAGAGAAGGGATATCTGATAGTCAGCACCTGGGACGGGGCATATAAAGTAGAAAAGGTTAATTATTAATGATGAACAAAATATTTTTACTTTTTTTACTAATCTGCTTTGAAGGGTATAGTCAACCGGGTTCTACTGCGGGAAGAAGACGGAAATGGTACATGCCTGATCACTTCAAGGCTCAGTTTGCAGGCAACATCGGTTTTATATCTGCAGGCCCGGGTTACATTTCAAAAAATGGGACGCTTGAAACGGATCTGATGGTTGGGTTTGTACCGCAGAAATTGGGTGGGGATGCCTTGGTAAGTACTACGCTGAAAACAACATACTCTCCATGGAGTATTCCGCTGAAAACTGATTACCATATCGTACCCTTCTCTATCGGTGTTTGGTTGAGCTACACTTTTGGCCCCCAGTTTAGTACATCCTGGCCCGCTTATTATCCGGCGGGGTATTATTGGTGGGCAACTGCGCTGCGGCCAGGAATTTATTTGGGCGGCAGGGCTGGAAAACAAGTAAATTTATTGAAACAAAAAAGATACATCGACCTGTATTATGAACTGGGAACCTATGATCTGAAGATGATTACCTATGCTCAGAACACTGGAACTGTCAGGCTGAACCATATATTCAGTTTGGCGATTGGGGCGAAAGTGAGTTTGTAACGGAAGTGTTTTAATTTCTTACAACTTATTGATAATGATCTCCTCCCTTTCCGGATGATCCGAGAACCATTCTCGCACACCCTTTTTTCAGACATCTTTCCTTTAGTTGTCCTGCTTCGGTTCGAGATTTTAAGTCTCCTTAAATCCGGAATCCGCATTAGAAAAAAGCGGCAGATTTTGAGATTTAAATTCAAATGCGTTTGGAAAAATTGAGTTATTGACTTTACGTTATACTTTAAAAATAAGGAAGTTACACCTTGGGACTTAGTGGTGTTTTTTAGCAAATGCCGCACAAAACCGGACTTCGCGGTCATATCAAATCCTGTGAAGCACTTCCGCAACAACATTTTATTGAAATGGTCTGGAATAACAACAGACTTGATTTGTTGAATCAATATCTGCATCCCGCTTTCCGTGAATATTCTCAACCGTTTTTTGCAGTCCAAAACGTGGATGGTTTTAGGTTATACCTGCGTGAAATCAACAAATATTTTATGCACCGAACAGATATTGTGGAGATAGTCCAGGACGGTTGTGTCGTGACAGCGAGAATACGGCTCGAGCTACGTGTAAAAAACCCGGCTACTTTTCAAACCGAATCTGAGACTCCATTATTGATTGAGGGATTTCGCACTTTCACCATGCTTGATCATCAGGTATTCGATCATAGAGAGCAGCTTGAGATCACAACACTGTCGGTCGATGTTGCGTAGCTCGTTACAGATTGACATCTTGATTTGACCTGACCATTTGTATGTTTTTCGAGAGTGCGCTATTTAAGTCTGCCGGGAAGAAGTCAGCGACTATACCTGAATAGGTTAATGCTTTCGGAATAGCAACGGCCAGCTCAATGGCACTTTGTTCAACACAGTAGCATCGGTTTTCTCTTTGTAATTTTTTACCAAGATACATCTGCTCGGTCTGCCCGGGCGTGGGAATTAATAAGGCTTTCTTGCCAAGGACGGCCAAATCCATTAGTGTTGAATAGCCGCTTCGGCACACTATCAACCCGCATTGCTGCATGAGAACGCTCAAATTTTCGGCATTCAAATGAGTATGATACCGGACATGATCAGGTAAATTTTCAGGTTTACTACCAGACGGATTTCCAGCGACCAGATGGAAGTGATACTCAGTTAATTTCCCGACCTGGTTTAATAGTCTCCGTTCCAATAAGCCTC
>DASYHR010000250.1:0-3577 GCA_035998385.1 Dyadobacter sp.
TTTATAATAATTGACGATCATCGCTTCCTTCTGCCTTAATGCTGCCTGCGCTTGTTCCCGCGTAGTACCTTTGGCAGTTGCTCCCTCCGGAATAGCATTGACAATTTTATCGAATCCGTCTTTCCCTTCCATGAGCATCACAGCGATCATTTCCACAAAATCATCGTCAAAATTCGAGGCGGAATAGGCTGATATAAACCCGTCTCTTTGCGCGTACCTGTCATTGAAGTTAATCCAGTTAGCACCATAATATTTACCTGCGCTGATCGTCTTATACTCCTGAGGATAATTTTTATTTTGATGCAGAATGTGGCCAAACTCATGTTGAATGACGTGGAATATAAAAAACTTTGCATATGCTGAGTCCGTCGCAGCGGAATATCCCGGCATGCCTTTAATCTTGAAACGATTGATTCCCATCATCACAATCTTTCGCCCACCCTCGGCCTGGCCGCCCGTTACAGAACCGTCCAGATTATATTCGACACTTCCCGAGAGCACAAATAGTTTAGGCGAATACTTGTTAAAGAACACCTTACCGGCTTCCTCTACATAAGGTTTGGCCCATCCTTTGTCTATGCTTGTCAGTAAAGGAATGACTTGCGCTTCATCAGCGGGCACGAGCGTCTTGATGATGTTGTCAAATTCAAACTGATCCCATTTATACTTAATAGAAATATTATAGGGTGTAGTAATATTGGTAAATATCCAGTCATCCACGGGTGTTTTGGCCCATTCGTCCCCTCCGAGACCGGGAATGTTATCAATGTTACCTACTTCCTCCTCCTTGCAGGATACAAGTACAATACTTGCCAACAGCAGCATGCACGACAAATAGACTCCCGACAGCTTTTTCATTTTTACAATATTTTTCATCTGGCGTTCAATTCTAAACCCGATAATGTGGCACTTTGAGGTAGTTGAAATACCCGGCGCGGATCATTTGCAGTCACCGACGATATAACATTACCTACGTTGTCTGTGTGTGTAACTGGAATCGCGTAGCGTTGTAAATCAAACCAGCGCATTCCTTCCTGCATGAATTCAACTCTTTTGAAATCCAGAATTGCATTCAACAAATTATTTGCAAGATTAGTCGTTCCGTAATAGCTGCTCAGCTTCGCGGCAGTGACTGTATGCGCCGCAGCGTTATATCCCGATATCCTTTTACTCAAAAATAAGTTCAGGTCGGCAAGTGCAGCAGCGGTCTGATTTTGATAGACGCTGGCTTCTGCGTGGTTAAACAGAACCTCTTCTGCCGTAAATAATGGTAACATCACATACGGAATACCTGTTTCTGCATTCACAGTTTCCCTCACAAAGTACTCATACCATTTCGGCACAAAATAATTGTTGTCGCCCTGGTAGTATACGGGATATGCCCAGTTGGCTGTTGCACCTGCAATCGCGTCCGAGGCAAAAATTTCTCTTTGTTTTCCGAATGAAAGACCAAAACGATACCGCGGCATATTACGACCTATCAGAGAAGTCGTCTCTGCCAATAGCAAATTGGCGCGCTGCGTTGCCTGAGAATAGATCGTTTGCAGCTCGTCAGGCGACATACTTTCCATGGTCGTATTCCACGGACGGAGATTATCACCTACCGAATTCCCCGGAAATGCGGCATTGCTATATTGAAGCACTTTTGCATAATCCTTTTTAAACAGATAAAAACGAGCAGCGAATGCATTGGAAGCAGCAAGATTGAAATGATACTTTGGAACGGTATATGAACCATCACTAATCAGCGGTAATCCTGCCAATAAGTCCTTTTCGATCATCTCATAAACGTATGCAACATTTCTGCGCTCGTACTTCTTGATTACAATGTTTTCAGGCTCGGTAACATAAGGAATTCCGGGATCACTCGCGGCTGTTTGTGCATTGTAAAACTTGCTAAAAAAAGTGACCAACATGAAGTGTGCATAGGCTCTCGCAACCAATGCTTCTCCCTTTTGCGCGTTGAATTGAATGGGATCGGGCGCATTAGCGATAATCTGTAAAGCTTCGTTTGAAACGGAAATGGCCCTGTAACATTCCGCCCAATAACTATCCGGAGCATCGGATGTACCTACAGAGGCATCCACTTCCTCAAACAGAAATGAAAAACGGTTTGTCTTGTCGTCGACACCCGCGCCCTTATCTACCACATTATCACTCATCGATTCCGCCATCACTACATATCCTGAATTCGGATAAGCCGTAATCAATAGCTGAGAAACCTGCTTAGGCGTCGAAATGGAGGCACGTGTACTGTCGGGCTCCTTGGACAAAAAGTCCTCACATCCCGTTAGCATGGCCGTCAGCAAAAACACACCTGCAACCTTCCGTATTTTATATATGATCGTATTCTTCATTTTCCAGTTGAATTTGTAACCGTCTCTGATTTTATACTACAAGGTAAGTTTCAGTGCGAGCGTAAACTGTTTCTGAAGCGGCTGCGCTACACCTCCCGCATTAAAGAACTCCGGATCCTGACCTTTCAGTTTTTTATCCGAATAGAGCAAAGCCAGATTACTGGACGAAAACTGTATACTGGCTGCTGATAAACCTACCTTTTTAACAGCCTCCAAAGGAACTCTGTATGCAAGGGAAATTGATTTCAATCTGATAAAATCTCCTTTTGCCACACGTTCCGGCGAGTAGTTGTAGATGTTGTAGGGATAAGTTCCTGCAAGATATTGCTGGTAAAGTTTATCACTGATTGCACCTACATCCGTCGTACCCTCATCACCAGGAATTTCCCATCTGTCTGCAAATTCCTTTGGCGTAGCATCCAAATCACTGAAAGCATCAGGATACAAGGCATTCATTCTGATTTTATTCCCTGCCTGGCCTGTCAGAAGAATGTTAAGAGAGAAGTCCTTGTAAATGAATGTGTTGTTAAAACCTCCTGTAAATGGTGGATCAACGGGTCCTTCATACTTTAGATACTGAACGTTCTGATCTTGCAGATAGACATCCGAACTGACTTCCCCGGATTCGTTCACGAAAATAGGCACGCCCGACAGAGGATCCAGTGAACGGTAATCAATAGAAAATAAACTCCTTACAGGGCGCCCCTTCACATTAGCACCTTCTGCCTTTACCAGATCAAAAATGCCCGGATCATTGCTGACATTCGTGATCAGTGTTTGTGCATAACCGAAATTGATGGTTGTATTCCAGCTGAATCCTTTCTTTTTGAGGACTACGCCGCCAAGAGAAAAATCAATCCCTTGTGATTCCATGTCTGCGTAATTGGCAACTTTCTGTATCTGCCCGCCTACTCCGGATGTACGGATAAAATCAATCAGATCGAAACTTTGACGCACGTAACCATCCACAGTAAGATTAACCCTGTTGGCGAACAGTCCCAAATCCAGACCAACGTTGCCGCTATACAGCTTTTCCCACGTCAGCTCAGTGTTTTCCAGTGCTTCCAGTTGTAAGGCTGATTCCTTCTCATTGGCAAACGGACGGTTGGTGATAAAACTCTGGAACAGTACAGCTGCGTTGGCCGCCGGGCCGGTATCAGCCGACAATCCGTAACTGGCTCTGAGGCGCCCCATGCTGATCCATTTGAGTTTCTGTATAA
>DASYHR010000268.1:0-3988 GCA_035998385.1 Dyadobacter sp.
AATGTCGGTTAGTGATGTGTGATTTTATTTTTTCAGTTGAAATCCAGCATGTAGAAATCTTTCCTTATGTACCGGCCAATAACGTTAATTCAATCCTAAAAGACGAATTGTAAAGTTACAGAAACCCAAAAATGAAAAAACGATTCTGAGCAACTCAAATTTTAAATTACTTTCTTGAACCAACTTTCTACCCCTTAGCACAATTCTTTCACGCATCCCGCAAAATCATGAAACAATCGAATGAGTACCCCACCTCCAAACCATTTACTTTTCGAGGGCCCGGGAGAGATGCGGGCTTTGTGTCGGGCGTTTAATTGGGCTGAATCAGCCCTGGGAGCAGTATCGGATTGGCCGCAAAGCCTGCGCACTGCTGCGCAAATGGCCCTGGCTTCTCCGTTTCCAAACATCATCTTATGGGGCCCCGACCTTATCCAGATCTACAATGACGGTTACCGTGTGGTGATGGATACGCAACATCCCAAAGGTTTAGGGCAGTTCACGAGAGAATGCTGGCCGGAAGTTTGGCATATCAACGAGCCCATCTACCAGCGTGTTTGGAAAGGGGAATCATTCTCTTTTGAAAACTCTCTCTACAGGCTTTCCCGATCCGGTAAACTTCAGGATTTTTGGCTGACGATCGCTTACAGTCCTATACTGGACGAATCGGAAAATGTGGGTGGGATACTGGTTACCTTGTTTGACAATACAGCAAAAGTGCTGGAAGAACAAAAGAGAAATTATGTGTTACAGCTCAGCGATGCGCTGAGACTACTCACTGATTCAAATCAAATTCAAATCGAAGCAAGTCGCGCCCTGAGTTCTTTCCTGAAGGCGGATCGGGTAGGGTTCGCAGAAGTGATGCCGGATGAGGAATGTGTGGTGGTGTCCGGCTACTACGGCGACCGGCTGCCGGATATGAAAGGAACTTATCGGGTCGGCGAATATGATCCCGGCTTGATTGGCCGATTGCAGGCGGGTCAAACCTGCATCAGACCGAATGTAGCTGAAGATGAAAGCCTCACAACCGGCCAAAGAGATGCTTATGCGTTATTGCGTTTAGGAGCGACTGTAACAGTGCCCTTGATTAAACAAAACAGCCTGATAGCGATATTCTTTGTATCTCATGAAGAACCACGGAGCTGGTCTCCGAACGAGATTGCATTGATAGAGGAAACCGCTGACAGGGCCTGGATGGCCGTAGAGCGGGCCAGGGCTGAGGAAGCATTGCGATCGGCTGACAGGCAAAAGGATGAATTTCTGGCGATGATGGCTCACGAGTTGCGTAACCCGATGGCGACCATCCGTAACGGATTGAACATACTGAACCATCAAAAAGATACTGACAGTCAAGCTACTATGCTCATGATGAACCGGCAGGTAGATCACCTTGTACGCATGCTGGATGATCTGCTGGATGTAAGCAGGGTGAGTCAGAACAAAATACAATTGAAAGAAGAGCAACTCGAGCTAGGTTTGTTGCTCCGGGCGGCGGTGGAAGCTGTAGAGATTCAAAATGAAGGACAACGGAGTAAGATCGTTTTTACGCCGGCACCGTCACCAATTCATGTACTGGGGGATGGCACAAGGCTCACGCAGGTATTTACCAACTTGCTGATCAACGGACTCCGGTATACTGATCATTCCGGAGAAGTTCAGGTTAGTCTGGAATCGAATGACTGTGAGGCGCTTGTACGCGTGACCGATAACGGAATTGGTATCGAGTCAGATCAGCTAAAATCCATTTTTGAATTGTTTGTCCAGGTTGACAATTCGCATGCGCGTTCCAAAGGCGGATTGGGTATAGGGCTTACGTTGGTGAACCGGCTCATCGCAATGCATGGCGGTCGTATACAAGCCAATAGTCAGGGTTTGGGTAAGGGGAGCGAATTTGTCGTTTGCCTCCCGCTGGCAAAAAGCGGGCCGATTAAAGCAAGTGATGACAAAGTTGTTCCCGGCTCAAGCTGCAATCAACGCATATTGGTGATTGACGATAACGACGATGCCGGCATGACACTAGCCATGTTGTTGCGAATAAATGGCTATGAAACTCATTACCGTACAAGCGGCAGGGATGGTATCGAAGCAGCGAAATCGCTCAGTCCGGGTATCATCTTATGTGATATAGGAATGCCTGAAATGGACGGTTATGAGACGTGTCATTTGCTTCGGCAGCAGCACTGGAGTAAGGGTATGATCCTGGTCGCTTTAACCGGATATGGACAGGAAAAGGATAAACAGCTTGCGCGCGAAGCCGGCTTTGATCATCACTTTTTGAAGCCGGTAGATATCAATGAATTGCTGGTTTACATCAATAGTTTAGAGAGTTGAATTTTACAAATGTCCGTTATGCGGACATTTTTTATACGCTCTCAATCTCACATCATATTCTCCAACAGGTTCTTTCCCGTAGCTGAAGTCAGACAAAACATTTCTGGTTCATTTTTTGCTACTGCCGGCATCTTCAACGCCTACGGGCTGCGAAGGTTGTGATTTATACTTACATCCAGTTAAAAATCCGTGCGGATCATGAATCGAAGTAAGTACAAAACAAAGCTCATCTTAAACTGAAACTAATTTAACGTAATGAATAAGAGTACTTTATATCCCAGTCAGGCAGGTGTCAGATTTGATCCGGAGGGACACGCAAAAATTTCTTTATGGGCTCCTCATGCGGAACAGGCAGAACTTTTTATTGTTTCCCAAAATGCGTATTTATCGCTCCAGTCAGGTGATCGCGGCTTCTGGGAGCTTACCACAGATGTATTAAAACCGGGTGATGAATATTTCTTCAGGCTTAACCAGGGAAAACACCTGCCAGATCCGGCGACGATCAGCCAACCCACGGGTATATATGGCCCTTCACAGGCGACAGACTTAAATAGTTATCCATGGAATGACGGAACATGGGAAAATCCTGATCTTCAGGACTATATCCTGTATGAATTACATACCGGGACTTTCACTCATCAGGGAACATTCGAAGGTATAGAGCAGAAACTCAATTATCTGGCAGAATTGGGTATCACTGCCATTGAGATTATGCCGGTAAGCCAGTTTGCGGGCGATCGCAATTGGGGCTACGATGGAGTCTTTGCATTTTGTGTACAAAACTCGTATGGCTCTGCTGAGGGCTTGCAACGACTCGTGGATGCCTGTCATCAGAAAGGACTGGCTGTGATTTTGGATGTGGTTTACAATCATGTCGGACCTGAAGGAAATATCCTTGCAGAGTTCGGTCCCTATTTCACCGAAAAATATGCTACTCCCTGGGGAAATGCTATCAACTTCGATGATGCGTGGAGTGATGCAGTCCGCCAGTATTTTATCCAAAATGCGCTCATGTGGTTTCGTGATTTTCATATTGATGCGCTACGACTGGATGCGGTTCATGCGATCAAGGATTTCAGCCCTGTTCATATTCTGAAGGAAATTCGTCAGCAGGTGGATTTGCTGGAAAAGGAAACCGGTCGTAAGCACTACATGATTGTCGAACTCGATCTCAATGACGATTGCTACATTTCTCCAGTCGCAGCAGGAGGATATGGTATGGATGGGCAGTGGATTGATGAATTTCACCATGCGCTCAGGGTAACATCCGGACAGGAAAAGATCGGCTATTATTCTGATTTTGACGGCATCACTTCTCTTGCCAAGGCCTATGAGGATGCCTATGTATATGACGGACAATACTCTGAGCACCGAAAAAAGACTTTCGGCACGAAAGCAAAAACAAGAGACGGAAAGCAATTTGTGGTTTTCTCTCAGAATCACGATCAGGTGGGCAACCGTATGTTGGGAGAACGTACCAGTGAGCTGGTGAGTTTTGAAATGCAAAAACTCCTTGCGGGCGCTGTATTTGTCAGCCCGTATTTGCCAATGCTTTTTATGGGTGAGGAGTATGCTGAAACAAATCGTTTTCAATATTTCATCAGCCACACCGACGCCCAGCTGGTACAGGCCGTGCGCGAAGGCAGGAAGAAAGAGTTTG
>DASYHR010000325.1:0-8656 GCA_035998385.1 Dyadobacter sp.
CATCCACTGTTCCGGAAAGGTCTTTGCGGTCCACTTTACGTAAAGAACTTGAATTCAATATATCGTTTTCAAACTGGTTGATCGTCAGGTCCTGCTTCTGTAAAAAATTCCTTGTTCCGTAGCGTATCCCGGCCGACAAAGCCTGATTTTTTCCCAGGTCATAATCCCAACCCAATGAATACTGGCCAAATACGCCTCTGTCTTTGGCGGTGGAACTCTGATTGGTCAGGAAGGAATTGGCGCCCGAGAAGGTAGTCTGATCCAAAAAGGATTCCGCCTTATTGTAAAATGCACGACCAAAACCACCCAGTGTGAAGCCCATTTTACCTTTTCTATAGCTTCCGTTTAATCCCAGATTGGTACCACGGTTCCCAACCCCGGAATCAATATTCAATGTCAAACCCTGCAGGTTATTCTTTTTGGTAATGATATTGATAATCCCACCCGATCCTTCGGCATCGTATTTGGCCGAAGGTGAAGTAATCACTTCTACCGATTTGATCATATCAGCCGGAATTTGCTTCAAAGCATCAGCTACGTTACTTGCAATGATGGTCGATGGTTTGTTGTTCACCAAAACCCGGATGTTGGAACTACCTCTGAGTGATACATTTCCATCCAGATCGACGGATAACATTGGTACCTTACGTAATAAATCTGCTGCATCCCCGCCCTTAGATGTGATATCCTTTTCAGCGTTGTATACCAGCCTGTCTACCTTTTCTTCTATCAAAGATTTTTCTCCCGTGATCGTCACCTCCGCCAGATCCTGCACACTCGATGCCAAAGTCACAGCGCCCAGATCGATATCCTTGCCTTTCTCAACTTTGATGTTATTGATGGCTTTGTCTTTATAACCAATGAAAGAAATCAGCAGCCGGTAATTTCCCGGAGCGATTTTCGACATTGAAAATTTCCCTGTTTCGTCAGCGGTCGTACCATCCACAGGTTTGTTGTCACTTACGTTGAAAAGTGCAATACTGGCAAACTCAATTCCCTTATTTCCAACAGAGTCAGCGACCACACCGCTGATTTTAGAATTTCCTTTGGCCGCAACTTCACCGACGCTCGTAGGTGAAGCATTGCTCTGAACCGGCGCCTGTGCGTAAGTTTGGCCGGATTGATATAAAAACAGTCCTGCAAATATGGCAGTGCTGAATAATATTTGGGTTAAATTTTTCATGGATCTGATAGTTTTATGGTCGGGGTTTAAATTATTCACTTGCTTCAAAAGTGCAATTCCCGATACAAAGGAATATTACCGTATCGGATTTAATTTTTCTAATAGATGAGTTGGGCGAATTTGTCGGCGAATTGCCCGTTATGTTCGTGAGAATCTAAAAAAGGAATAAACCCTTTGCTGTGCCAGCGACGGAAAGTCATCTTTTCCGCTCAGAACAGCCAAACCTTCCAAAATTTGTCTGATATTTACTTTCTGATAAATTTTAGCTGACCTGACCCAGATTCCAATGATAAAACCATTAGCTTCTCTGCTACTGCTGACCGGATTAAACGCTTTTGCACAACAACCTCCTAAACCTTACGGCGCCCTACCTGCACCACGACAAATCGCCTGGCACGAAACTGAGGTTTACGGTATTATGCACTTCACTCCTACCACATTTGAAGACAAGGAATGGGGCTTTGGTGATGCTGATCCGAAAGTTTTTAATCCGGCTAATTTCAATGCGGAACAGATCGTACTGGCGGCTAAAGCTGGCGGACTAAGAGGAATTGTATTGGTAGCCAAACACCACGATGGTTTTGCACTTTGGCCAACCAAAACAACCGAATACAATATTTCAAAAAGCCCTTTCCGTGACGGAAAAGGAGATTTGGTAAAGGAAGTAGCAGATGCAGCCCGTAAGCATGGTTTAAAATTCGGGGTATATTGCTCGCCCTGGGACAGAAATAATGCCAAATACGGTACCCCTGAATACCTCCAGATTTACCGCGAACAATTGAAAGAACTTTACAGCAATTATGGCGATTTGTTTATGTCGTGGCACGATGGTGCCAATGGCGGGGACGGTTACTATGGTGGCGCACGTGAAAAACGTTCGATAGACAACACGACCTATTACCAGTGGGATTCAACCTGGACCAACCTGACGCGTAAATTGCAGCCAGGCGCGAGCATTTTCAGTGATATTGGCTGGGACGTACGCTGGGCCGGGAATGAAGACGGATCTGTAAACGAAACTTCCTGGGCAACGCTGACGCCGGTTCCTTCGAAAGGACAAAATGTGGCGGTCCCGGGACAGGCCAACGCTGAAGAGAACCCGGGCGGAACTCGTAATGGTAAATCCTGGATTCCGGCAGAATGTGATGTTCCACTACGTAAGGGCTGGTTTTATCACCCAAATGAAAAACCAAAGACACCGGAAAAACTATTTGATCTGTATCTGAAAAGTGTAGGTCGCGGGGCAGCTTTGGATTTGGGTCTTGCACCTGATACCAGAGGACAGTTACATGATGATGATGTAGCTGCGCTGAAATCTTTCGGAGATCATATCAATAAAACTTTTGCTGTAAACCTTTTGGCCAAAGCAAGTTCGAAAGCTGTGAACGTGAGAGGCTACAACAGTATATACAGTGCCAAAAACGTCCTGGATGGTAAAGGCGAAACTTACTGGGCTACAGATGATGATTTTAAAACGCCGGAGGTGGTCTTTGATTTACCGCAGGCTGTTACTTTTGATATCATCAGTTTACAGGAGTTTATCAAGTTAGGACAGCGTATAGAAGGATTTGCTGTGGATGTATGGGAGGGAAATGATTGGAAAGAAGTACATCACGGAACCAGTGTAGGTGCGAAACGTTTGGTCAAACTGGATATTCCGGTTACGGCAAAAAAATTCCGGTTACGTATCACGAAATCGCCCGTGAGTGTGGCGATCAGTGAATTTGGTTTGTATAAAGATTCAGAATAATATGTCAATAGCGTTGCCACGGATAACACTGAGGTACACAGATGAATATGCTATCCATTTTTTCTGATACAATTAAAGCGAAAGGCTTTCCGTGTGTGGGAAGCCTTTCGCTTTTGCAATAATTGATCAATATATTAATCTACAAACCTTATCCGCCCCTTACCTGCTTTTTCAGCAAGGTCTTTCAAATTGTAGTATTTCAAAACACCATATAACACATTGGAATACACATCCCGCTGCAACGGATTATCGACGATATCATCAAATGATTTGATGGATTTTGAAATTTCGGCACTATGGATATCCGGGTTAAGGTAAGATGCATGTACAGCGGCTGGTCCATACACCCCATTCGCACGAAGTGACACATTTCGACCTTTCATGCGAGGTTCGTCTTTGACAAAATTTACCACAGACCCGATATCGGTAACACGTTGTCCCATGATTGGTCTCCCGACATGTAAACTGATCATGGCGTTTCTGTATTCGTTGTTCCAATATTTCGTATCGTTCAGTTCTGCCGGATCATTGGTTTCACCTTTGCCTCTCAAATCCGCCAATACCAATATATCTCCCTTGTTCACAAAAGCTTCGAGTGATTTCTCATCTTTCATCACATCTGATTTTCCCTCTTCATTTAACAGAATAACAACATCCCCGCCTTTTGACAGATGCTCAGGATATATCACCAGAACAGGGACGGGCATCTCTCCTGCCCGCACGAGTTGGTATTTATTCAATGTATAATTTCTGGCAATAACTGTTCCCGTAGGTTCTGCTGAAACGGGATTTTGGTTATTGCTCAATCCAAGCAGCTCATATACCTTTTCACGAATCACTTTGGCATCCTGCTTCAAAAAAGCAGTCCGGCTGGATGCGAGCAATTTGCTTTCCGTACTGTTTTCCGCAGGAATAGATACCGTCTGATCGAAGTCTTTGAGCAACTGACCATCTGCTCCCGTCCACAATTCTTTTTCAGGAACTATGTTTGCTGCCATTTCCTGCACCGGCTTTCTATCCTGAAAAAACCATTGGCGAAACCAGGATGCTGCCGCTTCCCGTTTAGGTTTCGGCATGCCGTGGCCGGTCTCCGCTGTGAACATTCCCACTTTTTCTTTGTTACCTAAAACGGTGTAGGCGGCATTCAATTCACTAAAAGTTTGCTGAGCACCCCAATAGTCAACGAAATCATATAAGCCTGACATGATCAGTAATGGCTTTGGCGCGAACATCAATAAAAAATCCCCGATTTCAAGCCCTTCTTTTCCTTCATTGGGAATATGCTGACAGCCATCGGAAGGACCATTTAATTCCAGAACACGCTCCCGTTTTGAGACATAACTACATACCACCGCCACTTTGATACGGTCGTCCAGTCCAAGCAGATAGGTAGTTTGCGTTCCTCCACCCGAGCTGCCGATACATCCCAACCGGCGAGGATCTACTTCTTGCCTGGTTTCCAGATAATCCAGTGCACGATGGTTGTCCCAAAATTCCATAGCAGCCACACTCGTTCCGACCAGATTCCCACCGGCATTCAACAATGTATGCTCCGTGGTCGAACCTCTGGTGACGGGCTTTCCGGCCTCATCCAGTAACTGAACCCGCTCGCCCTGCCCGATGGGATCCACTGCCAACACGGCCATTCCATTCTGCACAAGTGTTATAGCGGCACGCTGCTCGGAAGCTTTGCCTGCCATCCCATGTCCAGCCAGCAGCATCACAGCCGGGGCTGGTCCGCCGGCAGAAGGCAAATACAGGTTCGCGGAGACCAGTCGTCCGGGTTTACTTTCAAAAATGATGTTTTCAACTGCGTAGCCCTCATATTGCTTACTGGCGATCACCTTTGCATTTAACGGCGCTTTGGAAGGAAAACTACCCACAATATTTCTATAGGAAGACCTGACTTTTTCACGATACATCTCCATAGCTAGGGCTGAAGAAAGCGCTTTTTGAAACTGTTCATTCCTCCGGGCATACTGCGCATGCACATCCCGCATCAGATAAGCATTATACGCTAGGTTGTTCTTCCATGCAAGTGCGTTGTCCTGCGCATGGACCGTAGTGATACCAAAAAGGAAAACCGGAATGCCAATCGCACTCCGGATTAATCCGGCAGACAACAGCCTGCCGGATTTGTTAAGATATTCAACAATCATCCTAGTTATATCCCGGGTTTTGTTTGAACTCATCTTTGTTGCTCACAGCATCCAGTTGAACCTGTGGGATCGGACGCAACATGTGGTGTTCTTTGATGTTTCCTTTCGCATCGTTATTGTACTTCTGCACATAGCTGACAAGCTTGTTAGTACGCTTCAGATCATACCATCTGAACAGCTCTCCTGCCAGCTCGCGGCCACGTTCGTCCAGAATGAAATCGATGTTCAGATCTTTTGCAGCAATTTCCATATCAGCTTCCTTACCGGCGATTGCACGTTTTTTACGCAAATCGTTCATGTATTTTACGGCTTCAGTCGGATTCGTAGTCATCAATGCCTCGGCGACGATCAGATACATTTCAGCAATACGGATCACAAAGCCATCTCTTGAACTCCACTCCTGGTTTGCTGTCAAACGGGTTGGATCCATGAGCTTACTCATCTGAATAAATTGGGATCTTGTCTGAAGCGTACCATCCGCTTTATACATCGTGTTACGGTCATAAATTTTATATCTGTCTGCTGCGTTGGCAATTTGTGCCGGAGTAGCTACAGATTTCAAAAATACCATAGAAGTATCACCCAATGCCATTTTAGAATAACCAGTTACCGAACCTGCCTTCAGGTTTGCCATGTTGGCTTTCCAAACGGTCTGGAATGTGCCATTGTAACGCTGATCCACATTTTCGTTAAACAGGTCAAGCAAGCGCAAAGTCGGCACATAACGCTGATAAGGACGACCATAGGCTACAGAACGCTCCATACCTGGCTGTTTGTCGTACACCATAATGTAATGCAGATGGCTGTTATTTCCTTTTCCGGCAGCCGGATCAAAGTCGCCGTTCATGGTGTCGTCATTGGTATAATTCACATAATATACCACCTCCGAGTTACTCCCACCTTCCGAATTGTTCATTGCCCAAAGCGCTTTGAAATCGCTGAATAGGGCGTAACGACCCGAACTAATCACTTCCTTCGCCAGTGTAGCCGCTTCGGCATACAATGCTGCATCATTGGTAGAACTTGCACGCGTCAGGCACATACGTGCTTTGAACGCTTTCGCTACATCCTGCGTGATACGACCTGTTGTGGATTTCTGCGCGGCGAGATTTGTAATCGCAACGTTCAGATCATCAAAAATCACCTTGTAGAAATCTGCCACACTTGAACGTTTCGCAGTTGTGACCGCACCAATCGTAGGCTCAGTGGAAAGGACCACATCACCCCATGTTTCCGTGATCAGCCACAGATAATGAGCACGAAGGAAACGCACTTCACCCTCATACTGCTTGTTAAGTGCTTCGCTCAAAACCGGTGAAGGCAGCAATTTCAACGTGGTATTACAGGTATTGAGTGCTTTGTAAAGATGTCCCCAGTAGTCTTTAAGATTCGTCTGCGCTCCATTCAAATCCACAGTATAGTCTGATATCTGATTGGCTTTGTTGTCACCACCTCTCAGAAAAAGATCAGTTCCCGTTTCAGCAAAAGCAGATGGAAATTCTTTACCGTACCACAATCTTGTTCCTGAATAACTCGCATTCACAGACGCCGTGATACCCAGTTCAGTCTGAAAGAAAGGATCTTCCGTCAAACCACTTTTATTTGTTTCCGACAGATAATCCTGGCAGGAAGTAAGTCCCGCCAAAGATGCCGCCATGCAAAGTGCTATTATTTTCGTTTTCATTTGAATGTCTTTTAAAAAATGCAAAACTTCTTTTGAGTCCCTGTCAGATTAGATATCGATGTTCACACCGAAAATCATCTGCTTTACCAGCGGGAAGCTCAGGCTTCCGCCACGTTCCGGATCATAATCCTTGATCTTGCTGAATGTAAAGTAGTTTTGCAGCGTGCTGTAAACTCTCACTCTTCCCGCACCGATTTTCTTAACCAAAGCAGAAGGCACATTGTAACCCAAAGAAACGTCACGAATTTTCAGGAACGACCCATCCACATAACCCAATGTAGACTGATACAGGTAGTTCGTTGTTGAATAAGAGCTGTTTGGTCTTGGGTGCGCGTTGGTCGGATTTTCGGGAGTCCAGTAATCTACATTTGAAGAATTTTCCAATGCACTTGGCTTGTAAGATCCTGCATTGTATTCATAGTTGATAAACTGACCTACACGGGCAAATACAAACACACTTACATCAAAGTTTTTGTATTCGAAATGGTTATTGACACCTATTGAGAACTTCGGTACCTGAGAGAAAGTAGTACGGTCGCCAGGATCCACCACACCATTACCATTGGTATCCGCCACTTTTACATCACCTGGTTTATTGTTTCCGAAGTTTTTCGCAGCTTCTTCCTCACCCAGTTGCCAGATTCCAATCTTTTTGTAATCATAGAATACTTTGGTAGGCTCTCCCACAAACCAGCCGTTGGCTTCATTGCGTGTTACACCGTTGTTCAGAGCTACAATTTTTTCACGGTTTAATGTGAACGTATAGTCAGTAGACCAGTTAAATGATTTGGCATTGATATTCTGCGTATTCAAAGAAATCTCGATACCTCTGTTTTGCACCTGTCCAATGTTTTCCAAAATCTCGCTATAACCTGTATGTGTTGGCAACAAACTTGGAAGCAGCAGATCTCTTGTATTGGATTGATAAAGTTCGATGTTACCCGCAACACGGTTACGGAATAGTCCGAAATCCAAACCGACGTTCCATGTTCCTGTTGTTTCCCATGTCAGGTTAGGGTTAGGAATCACCTTAGGTGCGTATCCAAAAGCTGCGCTGGTTCCGAATGCATAAGCTGAAAGTCCTAAACCTCCCTTTGTAGCGTATGGGTCGATGGTTGAGTTTCCGGAACGGCCCCAGCTCACACGTAATTTGAGGTCATTGACAACATTGCTGTTTTGCAAAAACGGCTCCTCAATAATTCTCCATGCACCGGATAGAGACGGGAAGTAGCCCCACTGATTGCCCGCCGCCAATACCGACGATCCATCTGCACGAAGAGATGCCTGGAATATGTATTTGTTGTTCAGCTTGTAATTCACACGACCAAAAAACGAAGCAATTCTTGTCTCACGCAAGCGGCTGCCAATCACTTTGGAAATTGTGTTGGAGTTGAGATCGTGGAAAGAAGTCAAAGGTGAAGCCTGGTTATCGCCGGAAGAAGTATATTCTTCAAAGCTTGTTCCCAATGAGCTCGTTCCCAACAGACCCTGAATCTGGTGTATGCCAATCGTCTTGTTGTAATTCAGCGTATTTTCCCAGGTATAATTGAATGCATTGTTGATCTCAACACCAGAGGTAGATTTACGCCCGGCATTGGCAACTGTATTATATCCTTTATAATAGCCTCTTCTGTAGTCTCTTATATCCAGACCGATCGTAGATTTGGCGATCAGATCATCTGTTATTTTTACATCAATATAAGCTGAAGTGAACAGACGTTTGTCTCTGATATTGTTGACGAAAACGCCTGGTTGCTCATCTGCCAAGGGTGTAAACTGCGCACTGTATCCGGGAGCCGGGTTCAGAATCAGTGTACCATCATCATTAAAAGCCTTTGCAATCGGAAGGATTTTATTCGCCATGTTCAGCGGGTTATCAC
>DASYHR010000362.1:0-13708 GCA_035998385.1 Dyadobacter sp.
GGGTTGCATAACAGGATTACACAAAAAATCAGGTTGCTTCCATTTACGCTGAGTGAAACAGAAGCGTATTTACATAGCAAACGAATAAATCTGGATCGTTATCAGTTACTGCAGCTGTATATGGTTCTGGGTGGCATTCCACACTATCTGAAAAATGTGAAGCCTGGAGAGAGTGCAGCCCAAGTTGTGCATCGTTTGTGTTTTGCAAAAGATGGAATGTTGGAAAATGAGTTTGAAAATCTATATAGTTCGCTGTTTGAGCATTCTGAAAAACATGTTGCTGTAGTACGGGCACTAGGCAAGAAGCCTTCCGGATTAACGCGCAGGGAAATAATTGAAGCCAATAAATTAACATCGGGCGGAGCAATCACAAAACTACTCGAAGAGCTTTCCGAATCAGGATTTATTATGTCCTATGTTCCTTTTGATAAAATATCGAAAGAGAACATTTACAAACTTTCTGACGAGTTCTCCAGATTCCACCTGAAATTTATGGAAGGAAGTAAAGCCTCCGGGAAGGGAACGTGGATTAAACAATCAGCAACAGCTTCGTGGAAGAGTTGGAGCGGAGCTGCATTTGAAGGCATTTGTCTAAAACATACTGCGCAAATCAAAAAAGATTTGGGTATATCAGGAGTGTACACTGAGGAATCGGGGTGGCGCTATGGTGGGAGTAAAGAAGAGAACGGGAGCCAGATTGATCTCGTCATTGACAGACAGGATTTCTGTATCAATATTTGTGAAATGAAGTTCTCTGTTTCAGATTTTATCATTGATAAACGATACGCCTCAGATCTGCAGCGGAAACTGAATGTATTCAGAGAGAGGACTAAAACAAAGAAAACCTTATTTCTTACAATGATTACAACATTTGGAACGAAGCAAAATGAACATAAAATCAGCCTGGTACAGAACGAAGTGCAAATGGATGCTTTGTTTGAGAAGTTATAATGCGGTCTATCTGAAAACAAAAAAACGAGGAAACCCAGTGGGTAACCTCGTTCTTCAAACTTAAATATTTATAGGCTGTAAAGCCGGATATTATTTTTTGGCAGTCGTATCTGCTTTTGCACCGCCTGCTGCTGCGTGCTCTTTGTTCAGGCCGTCAATGATCTTTTGAGTTACGTCCAAAGAAGGATTTGCAAACAAAATTCCGCCACCCAAAGAGTAACCAAGAACGTATTCGTAGCCATTTTCTTTGTTGTATTTCTCGATGTAAGAACGGATGTTTTTATACAACTGCTCGTTTTTCTTTGCTTCTTCCTGTCCCAAAGATTGTGCAGCCTGGTCGCGGTAAGCAACTAAATCCTGCTGTTTTTTCATCAATTGAGCCTCTGTCGAACGCGCTTGCTCAGGAGTCATTGTCTGTGCTTTCTGCTGGAAAAAAGCTACTTCATTCTGAAGAGATCTTCCTTTTGTATTCAGTTCATTTTCAAGTTGGAAGTTCTTGTTCTCCAGTTCTTTTTTAGTCTCTTTGAAGAAATCGTAGTTAGTCAGGAGTGAATCCACCTGTACATACACAGTACGACGTCCCGGAACAACTTGCCCATCAGCTGTTACCGCTGAGCCTGCCTCGGGTTTATTCGAAAAATGTAAGAAGAATAACACCGCCACAGCAAGCGTAAGTACGATGTTCCAAATCAGCGAAGTATTGTTGTTCACGTTCTTAATGTTTTATTGTTTTTTTGAAAGAGCCGCAAAGATAATGATTTGTGTTTCAAGGCATGCACAATGTTCATTTTTTACCATTTCAAAATGAAATTCCGGCTTACCCGGCCCAGCTTTCCCTGTCGAGACTCCGGTATTGGATGGCTTCGGCCAGGTGTTCTACTTTGATATCATCACTTCCTGCAAGGTCTGCAATCGTACGTGACACTTTCAGGATGCGGTCATATGCTCTGGCGGAAAGCCCCAGCCGATCCATCGCAGTTCGGAGTAAAGCCTTCCCGGCATCTCCGATTACGCATACTTCCTTCACCATTTCAGGGGTCATCATCGCATTGGAGTAGATATCCTTTTTATCCTTGAAGCGTTCAGTTTGTCTTTCGCGGGCTTTGATAACCCTGTCCCTGATTTGCTGGCTGCTCTCCGATTTCCGCGTTGAGGCAATCTGATCGAAAGACACAGGAGTAACTTCTACATGAAGGTCAATCCGGTCCAGGAGCGGACCGCTGATCTTATTGAGATATTTTTGCACCACACCGGGACCACAGACACATTCTTTTTCAGGGTGATTGTAATAGCCGCATGGGCAAGGATTCATACTGGCAATGAGCATAAAGTTGGCAGGAAACTCAACCGCCATTTTAGCTCTGGAAATACTTACACGTCGTTCTTCCAGGGGTTGCCTCATCACTTCCAGTACAGTTCTTTTAAACTCTGGCAATTCATCCAGAAAAAGTACACCATTGTGTGCCAGCGATATTTCTCCCGGTTGAGGAAAACTTCCGCCACCTACCAACGCAGCGTCGCTGATAGAGTGATGGGGGGAACGAAATGGCCTGCGGGAAACGAGTGTTGCTCGCTTTCCGAGCTTGCCCGCTACTGAGTGTATCTTGGTTGTCTCGAGTGCCTCCGGTAAAGTCAATGGTGGTAAAATACTGGGAATACGCTTAGCCAGCATGGTTTTTCCGGCTCCCGGTGGGCCTATCATAATGGCATTATGACCGCCGGCCGCCGAAATTTCCAAGGCCCTTTTAATATTTTCCTGTCCCTGAACATGCTCAAAATCGGCGTCATATTCATTCTGACTTGTAAAAAAAAGATCCCTCGTATCGATAATGAGCGGCGGAATATCTTTGGTGCCCTCGAAGAAGCCAATCGCATCTTCCAGCGTTTCAACTGGTATGATGTCGATATTGTTAACAATGGCGGCTTCGTGCGCGTTTTCGGCAGGTAATACAAAACCCTTAAAACCTTGTTTTCGCGCCTCTATGGCAATCGGTAAAACTCCTTTGATAGGTCGCAATATACCATCCAGGGAAAGCTCACCCATAATGACATAATCTTCAAGCTCCTTCGCCCCCGAAAGCTGTTCTGAGGATTTCATGATAGACAACGCAATGGGAAGGTCATAAGCCGAGCCTTCCTTTCGTATATCAGCGGGAGCCAGGTTTACGACTACCTTCTGCCTGGGCATTTTGTAATCAAAATATTTGAGAGAAGCTTCCACCCGCTGCTGGCTTTCCTTCACGGCGCTGTCGGCCAGGCCCACCATAAAGAATCCAAGTCCTTGCCCCACCGTCACTTCAATGGTGATCATGGTGGCGTCCACGCCGTAGACGGCACTTCCAAAGGTTTTAGCTAGCATGTGTTTTTATGTTGATGAATTCAGAGCAAAATTAAAACTATTTGCGGAAAGCAAAAGTGTTGATTATCATTCAACTACAGCCGACACGCAAATGTAGGTGGGAATTATTCCTGTTGAACGGATACGTACTTCTGCATCTTCGGCCTGTGTGTTCCCGGTCAGGACAAGAGCCGTGTCAAGCCCGAATTTATTTCCTCCTAAAATATCCGTCTGAAGCGTATCACCTACCATCAGAATGGAACGTTTGTCAACATGCGGATAGTTTTTAATATGCTGATACGCGAAAATGAACATTTGCGGATCAGGCTTTCCGAATCGGATAAACTGGCGTCCGATCGTATCTTCAATCATTTTGGCCAAAGCGCCTACGGCTATGGACAGTCTGCTTTTCGATGCCGGATACGTTTTATCCGTATTAGCCACGATGACAGGAATATTTCTTTTTCGAAGTAAATTAAGGGTTTTGGTCAGATCCGTATTCCAGTCAAAACCTTCATCATCCAGAAATACCAGGGCATTAACATCACCCACGGCATTCAGGTCAAGCTGTCGGATTGACAATGTCTTCAAGCCTGAAGTACCTATATAATGAGCGGAATTGTCTGTCCCCAAGTAGGCCACTACGCCATCCCGCACCTTGTAGTCCAGATATTCCCTGGCCAGCATACCCGAGGAGATGATACGATCTGGAGTGACATCGTTGATGCCTAATTTGACATATGATTCTGCCAGCTGTTCAGGACTTCTGGACGCATCATTGGTAACAACATAGAAATCCTTACCGGTTTCTCTCAGGTATTCAAATGTATTTTCTATGCCAGGAATAAGTCCGTTGTAGGTTTTCAACACACCAAATGCATCGAAAAATATCACGTCGTATTTGGAAACTACAGATTTAAAATTGTCCAGTATCATGTGTCAGTATCTTAGGAGTGAGTAAAAGTGGTGATTATATCAGATTGAGGTGTCTCAGGATTTTTTCCTCATCAAAGCCCTCAATAGATGGAAAATAGAGCTCATAAGCCTCCTTTTGCAGTTTGGTGCAATACGATCTGTGGAAGAAATATTTCCCGTATTTAATCACATAATTAAGAATAAAAAACCTATAGGCTTCCTTGATAAAGCGGACTTCCCGTTCTGTAAGCGGATAAATCTTGTGATACTCTTCGAGAAATAGCATAAACCTGTCCTCGGTGAGTGTGCTCATCAGGTAACTAAATACTGTACGGTCGCCAACATTGGAAACTACTCTGCTGAAGAAGTAAAAATCCATGATACGCGACGACACTCTGAACCAATCGTAATCCCAGCGGGAGAAAAATTTAAGATCGTCAGTTACCGAAAAGTTGCCAATGTTCCAGTCTACGAAGACCGGCATCAGGTCAAATCCGCTAACATTGAGTCGCTGAATATTTTTCAAAAATATGTCACACTGTTTTTTGAGAATGTGGATAAACCCCCGGTGTTCGTATTGACCAGTGTCCGTTTCCAGAATGTCCAGCAAATGCTGAATGTCTGTTCTCAAGTTTTTAGACGATTTTGGGATCGATTTTCCTGCCCTGAAACTCGCCAGGTGAAACTTAGCGGCTTCTTTACCAAGCTGCCTGATCTGATCGTCATTTAACCGCCGGGGAAGCCGGTTCATGGCCCGAATCGGATTGTAGAACACCACCCAAGTGTCCACAAAATCTTCCTGATATCTGTAGGTATATACCTGATTGTTTTTCATCAGGGATCGGGCAAGCACATTTTCGTAAGGATACAGCAGGTTATTCGCCAGCGTTTGTATGATGCGGTGGTCTTCTTTGAAATGCTCGTATTTTCCAAAATAGGAAAGTTTCGCGATCACAACATCGTCATTGTCAAGCGTAACCCTGAAAACGTGGTTGGTAGAAACCTTGGCACTGATATCTTCAACAAACTTTACACCAATTGAACTGTCAAATCCTTCCCAGGCCTTTCTGATAATCGCCGGATAATCTTTTAAACGCATTGTGATGATGGTTGGGGTTTCTGCCCGTATACTGGATTCTGAGGGACTTTTATCCCTGACAAAGTTACTAAACTCATACAGGATGGTTATATGTATCTTTAAAGTAAATCATTAAAATGAGATAATCGCATGAAATTTCAGGATTGAATTCAGCGGGTCTGCCAGTCTGACATTTGGTTTCAAGGTAATTTTCGATATTTAATTTAATTTTGCCTGAAACTGAACATCTGCTACTTTGTTTTATTATTTCTCCCGATATCTCATTCGCCTGGCGCTCCCGATTTTTTTGCGCCGGCTGATTGTTAAAAATGCAGAGAATGTGTCCGGCAAAGGACCATTCTTACTGGCTTCCAATCACCCGGATTCCTTTTTTGATGCATTGGTAATTGGTTCTGTTTTGGATCAACCTATTCATACACTTACACGCGGAGACGTTTTTAAAAAGCCGGCAGCGGCATTTTGGTTACGCCAGATCAATCTGATCCCGGTTTTTCGGGGATCGGAGGGGAGGCAATACGTCAAAAATCACGACGTTACCACAAATGAAAGTTACGATGCACTTAAGAAAGGGGACTCAGTGGTTGTATTTTCAGAGGGTGTGTGCGTGAACGAATGGCGTTTGCGACCTCTGGGTAAAGGAACGGCCCGTATGGCGCACCATATCTGGTTTGGCGATGATGCGCTGCCTACGATGCAAGTGGTACCGACGGGACTAAATTATGAGCATTTCCGGGGCCCCGGCAAGAGGGTTGCACTCAATTTTGGGCAAAGTATCAAACAAACAGATATTCTGACCAGTCCCTTAGAATACGAAAAGTGGTTGCGGGAGTTTAATGAAATACTGGACGCCCGGATGAATGCGGAGATATTGACTTTGGCACCGGGACTTACGCCTGTTGAACGGCAACAAGAGCTCGATCGCTTTTTCGGAGGACCTGCTGTGCCGAACAATCCAAATGCACTGTTGAAATTTCTGGGAGTGATTGGCCGGGGAATTCATCAACCGCTGTATCAGTTTTTTGTTAAAAAATCGGCTCAGCTTACTTCCCGTTCGGTGTTCTATGATTCGGTTCTATTTGGAATGCTGGTTTACATTTATCCGGTTTTGGTAGTGCTATTGGCTGTTATAGCCGGATTTGTTGGCGGACTGAAGGCTGCACTTCTCGTTTTTGCGGGTTTGCCGTTGCTTGCCTGGGCAGGAAGCAAGTATTAAGATATAATAGCTAAAAAACGAAAAGGGCGGTGAAATCAATTCATCGCCCTTTTTCATTATCAGTCTTTCACCCGGTTCAGACTGAGCAGTTTCAGCATCCAGTCGCCAAGTGGTTTTTGATTTTTTCGTTTTTGTATATCAAGGAACCAACCAATTTTTTTCAAAATGGGAAGTTTATGTGTTTCAACCAATTCTATGAGTGTCCCATCCGGATCTTCAACATAAGCAAAACGACCTGCAGCTGATTCCATTCCAAATGACTCTTCGCTGTCAACCGTGAACGGATATCCTTTCGACTCAATTTTTGTTTTTAATGCCGGCATGTCCAACGTATCGAAACAAAGGTGGATGTATCCGCAATCGCCCCAGTAACGGTTTGCAAAAAGTTTCTTCGGTGTGCGGTCCAGAGAATGAAGTAATTCAATCTGAATATTTCCCAGAAGCTTAGAGAAGGCGCCAACAGGCGTGAATTTTTTTCTTAACAAAACCCTGCGGTAGCGCTGACCTGCAATAGATGTAGGTAAATCTTCAAATACACCTGTTTTGTCATAAACAATCTCCATGGGATCAAGCAGATTGCTGTAAAACAGCAAGGCTTTGTTGATATCGGAGACGCCTACCACCACCCCTGCTACTCCTCCAACAGGATGTCCCGTTTTTTGGAACCACGATGTATCGCTGGTGATCTGATATATATTTCCATACGGGTCGTTCCCCCAGAATCCTTCACCTTCCGGTAATGCTACCAGCGGTCCGACTGCCTCTTTCGATTTACTTTTCACATGTTCATGTGCCTTCTTCACATCAGGCGCTTTGAAACGAATTGCATTTATTCCCAAATCTCCCAATTCCATTTTGAAACCTGCAGGCTGAGAAACGCGGCTTGTAAACGACCATATTTCAAGTCCGCCACCGCCCGCCATATTGATGGCCAATGCTGCATGACGCTGGTGAACTTTACCTCCTGTGTAAGGGGTCATCAACGGAGCTTCAGCTTTGTCGTCAAACACCGGTACATCGAAACCCAGAACCTGGCGGTACCACTGCCATGCTTCCGGTACATTTTGAACGCCAACGCCAACTTGCTGGATTCCTGAAATTAGTGGGGTACTCATGAATTGAGAAGATTTTTAAAACGGATCGATACAGGATCAGGCTGTAAAATAGGATACAGAGTCGCAATTTTACGAAAATAAAATAGAAAATGATGACACGGTATAAATAGAACGGCTGTCTAACCTGCTTTTGCGATCACCTGCATGATGCGTATAGAGTGATCGACTCCCGTAACAAAGTTGTATTAATGCTCTGAAAGTCCCGGATTGTGGCTGCCTGATTGTATTTGCGGCACGACGTCGGTGGAGTTTGTAGTAGCTGTGAGCGGGTAATTATTTTCACAAAAGCGGAATCGTACTTTCCTAATAATGTGTACCTTTAACAGTATAATTTTAATTTTTTTCAGTAGTACATCCAACAGACAATGTAAGTCGTATATCTGACGGGCGTTGTCTCAATTAGTAAGTAATGAATCAGTCGGTAGTAATTGCACCCATTCAGGAGAGTTTAGTCAGTTTCATCAGTTCCGCAAACTATTCAAAAGTATTCGTAATCGCAGATAACAATACCAAAAAGCATTGTTATCCTTTGATCAAAGCTGCATTGCCTCCTCACAAAATTGTGTCGGTGCCCGGAGGTGAAAAGTATAAGTTGCTTTCGACTTGTGAAACGATCTGGGATGCAATGACCCGCGAAGAATTGGACAGACATGCACTTGTAGTGAATATTGGCGGCGGAGTAATTGGTGATATGGGAGGATTCTGTGCAGCTGTATATAAAAGAGGTATAGATTTTATACAAATCCCGACGACTTTACTATCCCAGGTAGATGCAAGTGTAGGAGGGAAGTTGGGGATTGATTTTCAGGGTTTTAAAAATCATTTAGGTGTATTCAATATTCCCAAAACGGTATTGATAGATCCCATTTTTTTGAACACTTTACCGGAAAGAGAAATACGGTCAGGCTTTGCTGAAATTGTAAAACATTGCCTGATTGCCGATGGATCAAAATGGAAAGAAATCAGCACAGTAGATTTTGAGGAGCAAGACTTTACCGAACTGATCGCGCATTCGGTAAAGATTAAACAGCAAGTGGTTGATCAGGATCCGACTGAGAAAGGACTGAGAAAGATATTGAATTTCGGACACACACTTGGTCATGCGGTAGAAACCCATTTCCTAAGTAAGGCACCATCTCAGAGACTTTTCCACGGAGAAGCAATTGCGGTGGGGATGATCATGGAAAGTTATCTTTCATTCAAAAGAGGAATGATTGACGCGGAAACATTAAGTAGCATTGAAGAATTTATTTTTGCCACCTATGGGAGGGTGAAAATAGCACCGGAGGAAGTAGATGCGATTGTATCACTTACCCGGCAGGACAAAAAGAACAGAGGTAGCGAAATTCGCTTTTCATTGTTAACAGGTGCGGGTAGCTGTGCTTATGACATTGTTGTTTCTCTATCTGAAATGCGTAAAGCAATAGCTTATTACATGGGTTAACACGGTGTAGGAGGGCATAAGCTATTGGAGTTTTTGACAGAATGAACGATTGAGTACATTTTTATAAACTGACAAAAATGAAATGCTTATGTTAAAGTCTATTAAACCGTATGTTGCTGCAGTAATAGTGATATTGCTCGCAGGTTGCTCAGGTGGTCGTAAGGTGTTTGTGGAGCACGATTACAGTTACGAGACCAACTTCAAAGATTATTCCTCCTATACTTTTCTGGAATGTGAGCGGGATACCAACAATCTCTGTACTGAAATTTATGAGGCCATAAGGCGCCAGATGCAAGTGCGTGGCTACAAACTTACTGCCGACAAGCCAACGCTATTGGTGAACTACGGGATATTTTACGATAACCTTCGTTACCAGGGATATATGCAGCCGGTCATTAAAAACTGGGTGGATACTGAAAATGACGGATTCAGGTATGAGCCGATTAAATATGCGCTGGACAAAGGAACACTTATCGTTTCCCTGATTGATGCAGAAAGTGATCAGGTTGTATGGAGAGGGTACGCGTCCGGCATTTTCAAAGGTGCAGAAAATACCAATAACCATTACCGCAGTGTTGTGAGACGTATTTTTGATCAATATCCTCTATTCGCCAAAGGCTACGATCCGAGAAGATATAGCGAACAGGTTGGACGATGATTTCTAATTAAGAACGGGCTGCCGTTGCGGTTAAAAATTATGAATGAAGAGCTATAAGCGAGAATACTTTTAACTCTTCATTCATAATTCTTCATTTCTCGTTATCTCAATTTCAACGTAGCCAGTGTCAGGATCGCCAGGATAATCCCTACAACCCAGAAACGGGTTACGATTTTGGCCTCGTGTATTCCCTTCTTTTGATAATGGTGATGTAAAGGTGACATCAACAAAATTCTTCTGCCTTCCCCGTATCGCTTTCTGGTATATTTGAAGTAACTCACCTGCATGATGACTGACAGGTTTTCTGCGAGAAATATTCCGCAGAGGAACGGAATGAGCCATTCTTTTCGGATAGCCAGAGCTACAACCGCTATAACACCTCCTAACATCAAACTACCCGTATCTCCCATAAAGACTTGGGCAGGGTAGGCGTTGTACCAAAGGAATCCGACGCAGGCTCCTATTAATGCCGCACAAAATATAACCAGCTCTCCCGAATTAGGGATATACATGATATTGAGGTACTGAGAAAACTTGGTATTTCCTGATAGGTAAGCCAGTACGCCAAGTGTCAGGACAATGATACCCGAAACACCCGCTGCCAATCCGTCAATTCCGTCGGTGATATTGGCCCCGTTAGAGACTGCAGTGATAATGATAATTGCAATAATAGTATATACAATCCAAGCATACTCATCTGGTAACCAGCCAAAAAGCAGCGTTTTATAATCAAACTCATTATTCTTTATAAATGGTATTGTTGTGACTGTAGGGTGCACAATATCCCGGTAGCGCTGTATTTCACCAACCGTTGAGTTGAATAATGGTTGCTCGTAAACTCTGATTTTTACACTGTCATTAAAAGACAATGTAAGTCCGACAATCAGCCCCAGCCCGACCTGACCTGCAATTTTGAACCTTCCGTGAAGACCATCTTTGTTATTCTTGAATTTTTTGAGGTAATCATCAATGAAACCGATCAGTCCGGTCCATAGGGCTGTGATGATCAACAGTACGATATAAACATTGGTAAGCTTTGCGAACAGTATAACGGGTATCAGCAGGGAGGCAAGTATGATAAATCCACCCATTGTAGGGGTTCCTGCTTTCTCCATTTGCCCGGCAAGTCCCAAATCCCTGATCGTTTCTCCCATCTGTTTCTTCCTCAGAAATTCAATAATCCACTTGCCGAAAGTTGCAGCGATTACGAGAGAAAGAACAGTAGCGCCCAGTGCCCTGAAAGAGATATATTGAAATACACCAGCTCCCGGTATATTAAAATGTCTGTCAAGGTAGTCGAATAGATAATATAGCATGAAACAGAAATTGGGATGACGGCTGCAAAGTTGCGTCTTTTCACAGACTACACAAAAACTGTCATTACATTTAGCTTAAAGAAATCGTCAATTTTACAGCAAAAAGGGCTGAAAACAGCCCTTCATACCTCAGGTTTACCTGATAGGTTCAGTTTACGCGATCACTGGTAAATGCTTCTCCCAGGATTTCCTTATCATCAAAATGGTGCTTTACACCTTGTATATCCTGGTAATTCTCATGACCCTTGCCAGCTATCAGGATAATATCTCCGGAATTTGCTTCTGAATATGCCTTCAAAATAGCCTGTTTACGATCTTCAATCACACTTGTTTTTTTATAGTCAAGCGGAGGCACTCCTTTCTGCATTTGTTCCAGAATAATATTTGGATCCTCGTAGCGCGGATTATCTGAGGTGAGAATAACCCTGTTACTGTACTTACAGGCAATGGCTGCCATCTTGGGTCGTTTTTCAATATCCCTGTTTCCGCCGCATCCTACGACAGTAATGACTTTTTCATTTCCATTGCGGAGCTCAGTAATAGTTTGAAGCACATTTTCGAGCGCATCCGGGGTATGTGCATAATCTACAATTCCGACGATCTGATCTGCAGAATGGAATTGTTCGAATCGTCCCGGAGGACTTTTTAATATTGAAAGTTCCGTGAGCACTACTTCCGGATCTTCTCCAAGTAATACTGCTGCACCATATACAGCCAGCAGATTATATGCGTTAAAACGACCAATTACCCTGAACCATACTTCGCGCATGTTGATTTCCATATGCATTCCTGCAAGCGTATCAGAAATCATTTTACCCTTGTAGGTAGCCAGGGTCTGTAGCGAATATGTTTCTATCCTTGCGCGTGTGTTCTGCACCATCACCGATCCGCGGCGATCATCAACATTCACAAGTGCAAATGCAGATTTCGGCAGCTGATCAAAGAAACCTTTTTTGGCTTTAATGTAATTGTCGAAAGTTTTGTGGAAGTCGAGGTGATCGTGGGTGATATTGGTAAAAATACCTCCGGCAAAATGTAAACCTGAAATCCTGTGCTGTGCTACTGCGTGAGAACTTACTTCCATGAAAACGTGTGAACAACCCTTTGCGAGCATGGTTGCAAGCAACTGGTTCAGCGCAATGGCATCAGGTGTGGTGTGGGTAGATGCGATTACTTCGTCTTCAACCTGATTCTGAACAGTAGACAGCAGGCCGCATCTGTATCCCAGATTTCTGAAAAGCTGAAAAAGAAATGTAGCGACAGACGTTTTTCCATTGGTGCCGGTAACACCCACCAGGGTTAATTTTTCAGAAGGATTTCCGTAGAATGCAGAGGCAATCAGCCCCATTACCTCAGCCGAATCAGCTGCTTTAATGTAGGTAACATCCGCATTGATTTCCTCAGGAACCTCTTCACATAAAATGGCTGTAGCGCCAGCCTTCACGGCAGTGTCGATAAACTGATGACCGTCCGTTTGCGTCCCTCTCAATGCTATAAACAAACTACCCGGTACCACTTTGCGGGAGTCGAGGATCAGACTTTGGATCGTAATATTTGCAGGACCTGTTATTTCCAGACCTGCGATGTTTGCAATAAGTATAGCTAAGGATGTACCCTGACGAGCTTCCATATATGACTTTTACTGTAATGTTAATAGGATTGTTTTAACTCCGGTTTTATTCACACCCGGAGGAATAGACTGCTCCACGACTTTTCCGGATCCTTTGAACGAAACGCGGTAACCTCTGTTTTCAAGCAGATATAGGGCATCTCTGAGCGGCAGTCCCGCCAGGTCCGGAATGTCTCTTGAATTGACCGAAAGAGAATTCCAGCGTGGCTTACTCTTATTGGTGATCGTTCCAACGGCATAGTCAGAGTCTACAGGTAATGCAGGTAAATGTAATTTTTCATTGATTACACGCAGATCTGAAGATTTTCCGGCCCATTTCACATCATGTGCCGCTTCCGGAATGGAGTCTTTTACAGGCTTCTGGATCGATACATCGTAAGCATATATCCTGTCAGCAACCTCTTTGAAAACCGGGGCTGCTACACTACCTGCATAGCGGGTGTAATCTGCTCCAGAACTTTTAGGATTGTCAATGACTACAATACAGCTGTATTTGGGCTTGTCTGCCGGGAAATATCCCGCGAACGAAGTATAATTTTTACCTTCTGTATACACACCGTTGATCAGTTTTCGTGCAGTACCCGTTTTGCCGGCAATCCGGTAAAGATCCTGTTTTACACTTTTGGTGAGGCTATTGGCAACCACACCTTCCAGCATCTTTTTTACTTTTCTGATCGTTTCGGGCGAAGCTATCGGTTTTTCCTGTGTGTAGGGCTCCATTTTGTCTTCGACCTTTTCAGCGCTGCGCACTTCTCGTACGAGCATGGGGCGTACCCAATAGCCATCGTTGGCTACTGCGTTGTAAAATGTCAGCGTTTGTAACGGCGTCATTTGCATTTCATATCCATGGGACATGAAGTACATCGAATAGTTACTCCACAACTTTGAACTTCTATCTCTGATCAGTGGCGGCTTTTCACCTTTCATATGGATACCGGTTGGTGCTGTCAGATTGAATCGTTTCAGGTATTCCAGATACTTGTCGGGCTTGTTGGCAAAATATTTCTGCATGAGTAACACGGTCCCGAT
>DASYHR010000366.1:0-12733 GCA_035998385.1 Dyadobacter sp.
TTTGGTAGATATTAAAAATGTACAACTCGATATGTTTAGTAACAAAGAGAGGGGTATCCTTACACTTTCAGGCTAAAACGCACTACAACGACCCAAACAGACGGAAAAATCAGAAATCTTTATTTATACGGACGCTAGTAATTTATAATAAGCATTTATATCTGAATAGGATCAGGCAAGTTGCTGTGAGGCTTGACTACCTTTTACAGAATGTTGTCTTTGTGGGCGGTTCAGTTGTAGCTCTATATGCTGATGACCCTGCTGCGGACGAAGTTAGACCTACCGACGATATTGACATAGTAGTAGGAATTTCGACAAGAGTTGCCTATTCAGAATTTGAAGACAAAATACGTCAGCTTGGTTTTAAAAATGTCATAGACTCAGATTTTATCGGGAGGTATAAAATAGACGAAATCATCGTTGACGTAATGCCAATTGATGACTATGTCTTAGGATTCAGCAACATATGGTATAAGGAAGGTATTGAAAAGAGTTTTTTATACGAAATTGACAAAGACATCTCTGTAAGATTAATGCCATTTCACTATTTTATTGCTTCGAAGATTGAGGCACACAATTCCCGCAACAAAGGCGATTTGCGTCAGAGTAAGGACTTTGAAGATATTGTGTACTTATTTGATAATAGACTAGACCCGCTGACAGATTTACAGAATGCGACAGGGCTGGTGGAGAAATACTTGAAAGAACAAGTGAATAACTTTTTGGAAGACTTCAATTTCCATGAAGGCGTGGATAGCCATTTACATTCACAAAATTCAAATAGAAGAGTGCAACGTATCAAAGGAATCTGGGCTGCTTTTCTGGCGGGATAGAAACAGATAGTAAAGTAACAAATAGTAAACCAACCCCCAATTCCTCTTTTACCTGCGACTGCTTCACGGTCGCTTTTTTTATTCCCAAACCAATCACACGATCTAAGATGCATTTATTCAATATTAATCGGCGCCAGTTTTTGTACGGTGCTACCGCTACACTAGCCTTGTCAACTTTTGGTGCCCAGGGGATGGATCTGATCAATCCGGCTAAACCATTCAAAGTAGCACTTATCGGAACAGGATGGTATGGCAAAAGTGATCTTTTCAGACTGATACAGGTAGCTCCGGTGGAAGTGATTGCACTTTGTGATGTTGATAAAAATCAGCTGAACGAAGCCGGTAAACTGGTGAGTCAGCGTCAGAAATCGGGAAAGGTGCCGAAACTGTATGGCGACTATACCAAAATGCTGGCAGAAAATGAATTGGATATTGTGTTGGTAGGTTCTCCTGATCACTGGCATGCACTGCAAATGATTGATTCTGTGAAAGCAGGTGCACACGTGTATGTGCAAAAGCCGATCAGTGTGGATGTAATGGAAGGTGAGGCGATGGTAGCGGCTGCCAGGAAATACAAAAAGGTAGTGCAGGTAGGTACCCAACGGAAAAGCACTCCGCATTTGATTGATGCCAAGAAAAATATAGTCGATGCCGGGTTACTCGGGAAAATATCACATGTAGAGATGTGTTGCTACTACCACATGCGCAACAACGGAAATCCTCCCGTGAAACCCGTTCCCGATTTCCTGGATTATGAGAGATGGACAGGTCCTGCACCATTGAGGCCCTATGACGATATTCCACATATCCGCTGGTGGCGTACATTTATGGAGTATGGTAATGGTATAACCGGTGATATGTGTGTGCATATGTTTGACACAGTTCGCTGGATGCTAAAACTGGGATGGCCTGCCAAAATCAGTTCGCAGGGGGGTATATATGTTCAAAAAGAAGGGAAATCCAATATATCGGATACACAGTCTGCGGTTTTCGAATACCCTGAGCTGAACTGTGTATGGCAGCATCGAACCTGGGGAACGCCTAATAACCCTGATTACCCATGGTCTTTTACATTGTACGGAGAAAAAGGTACACTGTGGGCAAGTACGATGTCATATGATTTTATTCCTCAGGGAAAAGGAGAAAAAATTCACAAAGATGTGGTTTACGAAAAGGAGAAGTATCCGGAAGACGTTAAGGAAGACCGTATTGAGCTGAATGCCGCGCCTGCGACCAGATTGCATATGCTTGATTTCTTGAATGCAATTGATAAAAGTTCACGCCCTATTGCTGACATTGAAGAGGGGCATATATCAACTGCTAGCTGTATCCTGGCCAACTTATCAATGAAAACAGGTCGTCCGCTGGTATACGATCCTGTGAAAAAAGAAGTGGTCGGTGATAAAGAAGCTACTGCATTGCTTGCACGTGCATACCGCGACGGCTACAAACATCCGGACTACCGAAATATTTAATGAGTGTTTAAGGCTCAACGCAAAGGGGCTAGGGGAAACGCAATGGACACAAGGCTGTTCGTTGCGTTTTTGTGTTTTAGTCCTGTTTTATGTTGCAGCATACTCGTCGGGAATTTGCAACATTCCTTGCGCCAATCGCGTAAACCATTGCATCTATTGCGTTGAAAATTTTGGAGTTAAAATAAATTTTCGAACAGATATACCAACTGCATATGTTCTAAGTTTTATAGATATCTTTTTCTGGTCTTTAAACCATTTGCCCTCGAAAAGTGTCAGTTAATTGTTAAACTAAATAATTAAACATCAGCATGGAAAACATAGTGAAGTTGACAAAAGCCGCCGTAATGGTGGTAGTGGCAGGGGTTCTGTTTATGGCGTGCAGCCAGGCTCTGCAGGTGAGCTACGATCATGATACATCCGTTAATCTGAAACAATTCAAGACCTTCAAAGTAGAATCAGAACGTACCATGGAAGAAGACCCGTTGTTGGGTAGTGAGTTGAACAGAAGACGTCTTGGAGATGCAGTTGTGGAGGTAATGAAGGCGAAAGGCTATACGTTGGATCAAAACAGTCCTGAGATTATCGTTCGTTTCGTGACCGACGTGAAAGACCGTCAGCAGGTTCGTTCCAATAACATGTATTCTCCTTACATGTGGTGGTATGGAGGAGGGAATAATATCTCTACCTACAACTATCAGGAAAGCCGTTTCATTCTGAATATTTATCAGAAAAGTACTGAGAAAATGATCTGGCAGGGATGGGCTTCGGGTAAGGTGAAAGCGCCTACTAAAAAAGACGACAGGGATGCGATGATCAAAAACACCATGGCAGACATCCTCAGAACTTTCCCTCAGGCCACCTTAGATACATACAGTCGTAAGTAATAGGTTCGAAAGCGCAGAGAGGCGGTGGAAACATCGCCTCTTTTTTTGATGTCTAGCGGTGTTTTGAAAACGGATTCTGAATTAGCAAATCGAAGGCAACGTAAGAAACAGCGTCGAAATCACTGCGAGTTTTAAACTGTTCCATTACACCCAGATCAAGTATCACATCCTGGTCTTTAAACACATGCCGAAAGTATACAGATAGCCTGTCTTCGGTCAATTGATAGTTACTCCACGTATGCTCACGACCAGTGGGTGTATTCAGAGTATACTCGTCAATGGTTGAAAGGAATTCGTTTGCTCCCAGTAGAAAGTTTGATTTGGCAGTATTCAACGGAATACTTGCCTGCGCTTTCAGTCTGAACCTTAGTTCTATCGGGGTTGAAGAAGGTGTCCAGTCCGGCGAATAAAAGGTGCGGAATTCGGGTCTGAATGAATAAGTCATATTCACCTTCCCGACCTGTTGCTTGTTGTAAAGTCTTCCGTAATACCTTATTTCCCAGCGGTAAGCCTGATCCGCCGGTCGATACGGGAATTCTTCATCATACTTATTCTGAAGTCGGATACTGCTGCAAAGCGAAGCCTGCCATCTAGGATTGAATTTATATTGAAATTCGTGATTATAAACAGCGATACTCTGTTTTTTCAAAGGAAACCAACGATCAGGATTACTTACTCTCGCACCTCCGAGATATGCTGTTAATGTCCATTTTGGATTTAAATCCTGACTGAAACCAACGGCTCCCCAGGTTGCAAGATTGGTATCGTCGAGGCCGGGTGGAGAAATTTGTGCGAAAGCCGGAATAGCACAGCTACTGAGAACAATTGCCAGGAGGGCAAAGAATTTCATAAAAGTTGGTGTCTGGTGTATTATTTACAACACACCAGACGGACAAAAGTTATTCAATATCAGTCATTTTAACTGAATATTAATCTTGTTTCATCACTGTAACGCCTTCTGAATTGTAGCCTCAAGCGTTTTGTTGTTTGGAAATTCCTGAGGAATCCATCGGTCAACAATTTTTCCATTGGCATCTATTACCGCAAACGGGTAACGGATATCCACAGCATATTTCTCTTTCAAAAGGTCGATATTCTCTTCAGAAGCCCATAGATGTTTCGTGTCAGCTCTTTCTGTAGCATAAGGCTTCCATGTATGCAACGGTATTCCGGAGGTCATCAATGTATATACAAATGTTACTTTCCCTTTGTATTTTTCTTCCAAAGCCTTCAATGCAGGTTCATGCTGTCCGATGCTGAAAGCGAATACCAGACATACTGGTTTTCCTTTAAGCTGATTGAGAGAAACAGCTGTGCTATCACCATTTAATAATGTAAATTCCGGAGCCATGGCACCCGCTTTTAACGTTTCCTTCGTGGTTATCAGTTTTGAAATGTATTCTGTGTATTCCGATTGTGGTAGCGTTGATTTGTAATCAGCCAGAAGCGTTTTCGCCACATCGGTGTTGGGTAGTGCCGTGGCTGCATAGTTGAGCCAATACGTCAACAGATATGCCTGCTGTTTTGGATTAGCTTGTAGCTTGCTCTTACTATCGGCATAAATCTCTTTGAGCGCATCAGCACTTATTTCATAATTCGAAGATGCTGACAACGGAAACTTCCTGAGTGCAGGAATCGAAATCCAGTTACGCAGTTCTTCACGATAGGATTGGCTGAGCAAAGCGTCATCGGGTAATACTTTGAACTCAGCCAACGTAAGATCTTCAAGTTCTTTCTGTTGCGCAGGCTCCAATCGTGAAACGCGGTTCCTTCTCATGATTTTCTCCTGGATGAGCCTTCTGATCACTGAGGATTCCGTCTGTGTAGTCGCATTTACATATGCTTCAAAAGCAGGTGCGGCGTTAGGATTGGTGGACTTAAACTGCTGATAAGCAGTAAGGCGAGCTTGTTTCAAACTATCGCTTTGTAGCGCCACAGCCTTATTTTCGATTTGTGCCGGACGGTAGCCGAATACAGGCAGGTATTGATATTGATTTTCCAGAAAATGCTTTTGAAGGAATGTCTGGTATATAGCTGTATTTCCGGTGAAAGTGGCCTCTGAGTTGCCAGGAAAGGTAGCTGTAAGATCATCGCCGGGTTGGATAAATAACATCCGTGTTTTATTGACCCCTCCGCCACTGAACTGTAGCCGCATCATTTTAGGTTCACTGATTTGCACGGATACTTTTTCACTCTGTTTTTCCATGAGGTTTACAGACGCGATCGTTTCCAGTTTTGTGTCGGAAAGTCCTATGCCCAGATTGGGGTGAAAATGAACATCTTCGAGTATAAGTGTAACCTGTGCTTCGAATTTAGCGGGTGTTGCGATTGTGACACTGGCTGTATTTTGTGCAAAAGATTGCAGGCAGACGAAAGTAAGTAACAGAACGAATATCTGTTTCATGGATTTACCGGTTTGGTTTGAATTGATTGATGCGGAAATTGTAAAAATTGTGCCAATATACGTATCAACCATCACGCCATGGTACCGGGAGGGTGTGCACTTATTCAAAATGATTCTACATTTTAAGACAAGTGCGATTTCTGCAGCCGTAATCTGTTGGTTTAACTTTCGTTCGACTAATTTTACCATACAATCCACAGGCACCAGATGAACCGCATATCTCAGTTTCAATTCAGTACATTTCAAAGTAAGTTACAGGGAGAATTTTATTTTGATGACTCGCCGCTTCACGCCGCCCAAAAGGCTATTTATGCGACTGATGCGTCAGTGTATCAGGAAATGCCTGTGGCGGTTGCCTTACCCCGTAATGTAGAGGACCTTCGCTTGTTAATAGCCTTTGCAAATGAGCAGAAACTGACTTTGATTCCGCGTGCTGCCGGAACTTCACTGGCCGGGCAAGTGGTAGGAAATGGAATCGTAGTGGATATATCGAAGCACTTTGGTGAAATTCTGGAAGTAAATCAGAAAGAGAAATGGGTGCGGGTGCAGCCTGGTGTTATTCGTGATGATCTGAATAAAAATCTGGCGGAATACGGTCTGCTGTTTGGCCCGGAAACTTCAACAGCAAGCCGTGCGATGATCGGCGGAATGATCGGTAACAATTCCTGTGGGTTACACTCCATTACCTGGGGTAGCACCCGTGATCATTTACTGGAAGTAAAAGTATTGCTGGCTGATGGATCAGAAGTTACATTTAAGAATAGTACTGTAGCTGATTATATCAAAGGTGTATCAGCAAGAGATTCAATAGGAAAGCGGGAACAGGCAATTCTGGCCGGGATGTGGGGCATGTTGTCGAATCCGATTGATCAGGAACTGATCAGAAAGCAGTTTCCAAAACCATCCGTAACCCGCAGAAATTCAGGTTATGCGCTGGACGCGCTCGTCTCCAATTTTGAAAAGGGAAATATTAATTTATGTAATCTGATCGCCGGTTCTGAGGGCACCTTATGCTTTGTTACGGAAGCCAAAATTAGTTTGGTTGATGTGATGCCGCCAGCTGTTGGTGTGGTGTGTGTCCATACAAACTCTCTTGCCGAATCGCTCCATGCCAACCGCGTGGCCATGAAGTACCAGCCGAAAGCGTCCGAGCTTGTTGACAGGTACATTATGGATTTCACAAAAAATCATACTGTTTATTCGCAAAACCGTTTTTTCATTGAAGGTGATCCCGCTGCTTTGCTCATGGTCGAGTTTTGGGGGGAAGAGGAGGATACCGTGAAAATTCAGGCCGCGGCTTTGATAGCAGAGTTAAAGAAAGAAAATCTTGGTTACGCCTATCCACTCTTATTTGGAGATGCGGCCGTAAAGGCCTGGGACATCCGTAAAGCGGGTTTGGGCCTAATCAGAAATTTGCCCGGAGATACGCAGCCTGTCAACCTGATCGAAGATTGTGCGGTAGCTGTCGAGGATTTACCTGAGTATATCGCTGATCTGGAAATTTTGCTTGCCAAACACGAGCTGCAGGCATCATACTACGCACATGCGGGAGCCGGTGAACTGCACGTCGAGCCGATGATCAATCTGAAAACTTCAGAAGGGAAACAGAAATTTCGTGATGTGCTGGCTGACACAGCCAAACTGGTGAAAAAATACAACGGTGCACTTTCGGGTGAGCATGGTGACGGACGATTGAGGGGAGAATTCATTCCTTATATGATGGGCGAGGAAGTGTATGAAATGTTCAGGCAGGTGAAAAGGATCTGGGATCCGAAGGGCATTTTTAATGCGACTAAGATTGTAGATACACCTCCGATGAATGAATTTTTACGCTATCAAACGGATCTATCTGCACCGGAAATCAAAACACATTTTGATTTTTCCCGGCAGGAAGGCATGTTGCGTTTGGCTGAAAAATGCAGTGGATCTGGAGATTGCCGTAAAACGGAATTGACAGGCGGAACCATGTGTCCGAGTTATATGGCAACCCGAAGCGAGCGTGATACCACACGTGCACGTGCCAACATACTCCGCAGGTACCTGACCGAAGACACCCGGAAAATGACCTCCCCAGAAATGGTGAAAGAAGTTTTGGATTTGTGTTTGTCTTGTAAAGGTTGCAAATCGGAATGTCCTTCCAGTGTGGATGTAGGCAAAATGAAAGCGGAATTCACGCAACAGTATTACGAAGAATTTGGTGTGCCCGGAAGAAGCAAACTGATCGCGAATTTCTCAAAACAAATGAAACTGGCGTCATTGGCACCTTGGGCGTTCAACGGAATATTCGGGAATGCAACGCTAAGAAAGATGGCGAACAGGGTGGTTGGCTTTCATCCTGATCGCTCCATGCCGCATTTGGATGGTGTAACATTGAAAAGCTGGTACAACAAGCGCACTCGCCCAAAGCCGAAACCACATTCCCGTAAAGTCTATCTTTTTTGTGATGAATTTACCAATTACAATGATGCTGAAATAGGGAGAAAGTCTGTTCAGTTGTTAGAAAGATTGGGCTATGAAGTCATTATCCCTGAACATGCTGAGTCCGGCCGTTCCTATTTATCGAAGGGCTTTGTGAAGGAAGCCAAAAATCTGGCTATTCAGAATGTAGACTTGCTTAAAAAACTGATTACGGATGATGCTCCGCTGGTAGGTATAGAGCCATCTGCTATTCTGTCTTTCAGAGATGAATATATTGATCTCGTTCCTGAAGGTTTACGGGACAGCGCCATTCAGATTTCACGTAATGCATTACTTTTTGAAGAGTTTATTGCGAGAGAAATTGAGGGGAAGCGTATTAGCCGGAATTCCTTTAGAGCAGATAAGAAACTCATCAAACTACATGGACACTGTCATCAGAAGGCATTGTCAACGTTAACTGCATCAAAAAAAGCATTGTCGTTACCGGAGAATTACCATGTTCAGCTGATTCCCTCAGGATGCTGTGGCATGGCCGGCTCGTTTGGGTATGAGGAGGAGCATTATGAAGTATCAATGAAGATCGGAGAACTAGTGTTATTCCCGACAGTGAGGCAACAACCCGAAGACGTGATTATTGCCGCTCCGGGTACCAGCTGCCGCCACCAGATTAAAGATGGAACAGGACGCATTTCACTGCATCCTGTCGAAATATTGTGGGAAGCTTTGCTCCCATGATCAGGAGTTGTCTATTTGGTGCCCCGCACACTTTGCATGATCGTGTCAGCCTTTACATTACCTACAGTGTCTGAGGCAACGGTATCAGCAGGTGCAGTGGTTTGGGCAGGAGTTTCGGATTCGTTGAAGTTTTCATCATGGTTAAAAAAACCTCCCCAAAAGGCGATCAGCATCAATACAATACCGACTCCTAATATCCATTTCCAAACGTTTTTGGTATTCTTGGTGGCTCTGGCTTCTTTATCTGTTTCTTGCCTGTTCATGACGTTAGTGATTTAGTTCTGCTTGTAACCCTACCATTTTTATACCAAAGTGCATTCCAATTGGACTTGAATTGTTTTTATAAAATTGTGTTGATAAAATTTCCCTTTACGAAGTATTTAAAAACAGGTATACTAAAATCGTTTTGATTGAAGTTACCTTATGGGTCTGTTGCGGCAGGCTGAGACTTTTGACAACAAATTGAAAAACCAGATATGAGATATTGTTTGACACTACTGTTCCTTGTTTGCACCCTCGCCGTGTACGACAGCCGGGCTCAAAATAATAACAGAAGTTTTTTTTCGGTGACAGCAGGATATAGTTTACCGGTGGGTGAACTGGCAAGGGAACGACTCAATGACCCTTTCGCAGGTCTTACAGGATCGGGTTATTACGGTCAGGTCAATTATGATTTTCGTATCGCAAGATGGTTTGGTTTGAAGATTTCAGGAAGCATGAACCAGAACAAAACCAAGCCGGAACCCATCATCGAACGTGCCAACGAATCGGTAGAACAGATTAAGCCACTGATTAACGAAAGCTCGGCTCATACCTGGCAATCACATGTTTCTAAATGGAAATTTAACGCAGTCATGATTGGCCCTGCTTTGTATATCAATTTAAATAAAGTGCAGCTGGAAGCACACGTTCAGGCAGGTTATGTGCAGGTAACATCGCCATCGGTGAATATGGTCGGAGCATTTGAATCAGGACAAAACAATATGGCTGTATCACTTCGTCCGGCATCGACGAAGGACTTAGGCGTAGGGGCCGGAGCAAGTTTGAGAATACCACTTGGAAATACACTTTACTTCCATTTATCAGGAGATTTCCTGGCAACAGAAGCGGAGTTGAAGGATGTGGCTATCAATGTGAAAGTAGGGAATTATCCTGATCTGAGCGTTCCTATCAATGAAAAGCGTTTCGTAGGTGTTGCGAATGTGGGAGCTGGTTTCGGGATAATGTTCTAAGACATACAAATTTCTTCTTTTGAACGGAATGGCTTTCGCTGTTCCGTTTTTTATTTCCCCTGAATCGTACATGCGGTGAATGTGCCGGAGGGCATTTTTCGTTTTCGAAAATCGGGTGTCACGTAATAGCAAGATACGTTAGCTCTGCTTTTCGGCTCTCTGATGGATGATACGGCGTTTGAATTGTTATATATTTGCAGAATTAAAGAAAGTGGCTCACAGCAACTTGTTTCTCATTCTGCGTAAATTCGAATATAACTTTAAATGAAGGTTCTCAAATTTGGCGGCACATCTGTCGGTACTGTTGATAGTATAAAAACTGTTATAGACATTCTTGAAAATAATATTGCCAATGGCGAGAAAATCGCTGTTGTTTTTTCAGCAATGGGTGGCGTCACGAATCGCCTGATCGAAATCGGGAAAATGGCTGCTGCCGGCAATACGGAATATATTGAATTTTTAAAGGTTGTTGAGGAACGTCATTTTGTGGTAGTGCGCGGGATGATCAATGTGAAAAACCAAAGCAGTACGTTTGCTGCTGTACGTGGACTTTTCAACGAACTCGGAGATATCCTTCGCGGTGTATCCTGGATCCGCGAGCTTTCCGAAAGAACGCTCGATCTGATCATGAGCTTCGGCGAAAGGTTGTCGACCCTGGTAATCTCTGAGATTTTAAAGAGTCGGGGTGTTGATGTTGAGTTTTGTGACGCGCGCAATATCATCCACACCAATGAGACATATGGCATGGGTGATGTTGATTTTGAGGTCACAAACAGACAAATTTTAGAATATTTTGCCAAAACTACCTCGTTGCAATGTGTAACAGGTTTTATCGCATCCACAACAGATGGGGTAACTACAACACTCGGTCGGGGTGGATCTGATTATACAGCATCCATTATCGGCGCAGCTATTGATGCCACTGTAATAGAAATATGGACAGATGTAGACGGAATGATGACGGCTGATCCGCGTAAAGTAGCCAATGCCTTCACGATTCCTTCTATTTCATATGCGGAAGCGATGGAACTGTCGCACTTCGGCGCGAAGGTGATCTATCCTCCGAGTTTGCAGCCGGCATTTGCCAAAAATATTCCCTTGAAGGTGTTGAATACGTTTAATACTGATTTCATTGGAACGTTCGTGCAGAAGGGGGCAGAGAAAAAAGACTATGCAATTACCGGTATCTCTTCAATAGATGAGATCGCGCTTGTGAACATACAAGGAAGCGGCATGATTGGCGTTGCTGGTATTTCGGGTCGTTTGTTTACGGCTTTATCCGTGAACGACATCAGTGTAATATTGATTTCGCAGGCTTCTTCTGAACATTCAATATGTTTTTCCATCGATCCTAAAAATGCCCAACGCGCAAGAGAAGTGCTTGAAAAAGAGTTCTCTCACGAAATCGCATTGGGTTACATTGATGGTATCTCTATTGAAAAAAACCTATCAATTATTGCCATCGTAGGTGAAGGAATGAAGAAGAGCACCGGTGTTTCCGGTAAACTTTTCTCTGTTCTTGGAAAGAATGGTATCAATGTAGTTGCAACGGCTCAGGGTTCTTCCGAGCTCAATATTTCTGTTGTGATTGCCAAGAGTGATTTATCAAAAGCGTTGAACTCCATTCACGGTGTTTTCTTCCAATCAGAAACGCGTTCGCTCAACCTGTTTATCGTTGGGGTAGGGCTCATTGGCGCTACACTATTGGAACAGATTAAAAATCAGACTCATTATTTAAGAGATGAAAAACTGCTTAATCTGAATATTGCAGGTCTTTCGAATACCAAAAAAATGCTGTTGGATCCGGATGGTATCAGTACGGAACAATGGAGGGACCGTGTCAACGATGAAGGTGTAAAAACCAGTTTGCCAGCGTTCGTGCAACGTATGATTGAGCTCAACCTGCCAAACAGTGTCTTTGTTGATTGTACTTCTGATAAGGACATAGTACAGTACTATAACATGCTTCTGGATGCGAGTATATCCGTTGTGACACCAAACAAGGTTGCAAATTCGGGCTTATACGCAGAATACATTGCTTTACAGCGAACTGCTCTGAAGCGTGGCGTGAAGTTCCTGTATGAAACCAACGTTGGAGCCGGCTTACCGATTATCAATACCATTCAGGGGTTGATGTCGAGCGGAGATAAGTTTCTTAAAATTGAAGCGATCCTTTCCGGAACACTTTCTTATATCTTCAATTCATTCGGTCCGGGTATTCGTTTTGCTGATGTTGTAAAAGAAGCAAAAGCGAAAGGTTTTACAGAACCGGATCCGAGAGAAGATTTGAGCGGAGCAGATGTAGCAAGAAAAATCCTGATTTTGGCGCGTGAAGTAGGTGTTCCTTTGGAATCAACGGACGTACATGTTGCACAGCTTTTACCGGAAAATTGCCTTGCCGCGCCTACGGTTGAACATTTCTTCGAAGAGCTCGTTGTATCTGACGATTACTTCGCTCAGCTACAGGCTGATGCTGAGGCTCAGGGTGAAAAACTGAGGTACATCGCGACTTTGGAAAATGGGAAAGCAGTAGTACAGTTGAGGACAGTCGATGCGTCGCATCCATTCTACACGCTTTCAGGAAGTGATAATATCGTTTCATTTACTACTGAACGCTATAAAGATCGTCCTTTGGTGATCAAAGGGCCAGGTGCTGGCGCGGAAGTAACTGCATCCGGTGTATTTGCCGATATCATGAGCATCAGTAGTTATCTGGGATAGCAAAGTAAATATTGGTAAATTTACCAAAACG
>DASYHR010000387.1:0-10257 GCA_035998385.1 Dyadobacter sp.
GCAGGAAATTCTCTTTATCTTCTGCTTGAAAAGGATTTCAAATGCCTGGATAATACGACCGAAGATCAGTCTGACAATTACGAAAATCCCCTTAAATCCTGCTAACCATGAGCAAGCCAGACCAACAACCAAATCCTGAAAATCCTGAAACACTGACAGGGCTTCGCAGAACGGAAATCTCAAAGGTAGCGGCGGGAATACCTGCTGTGGTATCCGCTTTGAAAATGGTAAAAGAAGAAGCAGGCATCAAGCGTGGCATGAAAGCCTTGCTTCAGCTCAATCAGAAAGGCGGATTTGATTGTCCGAGTTGCGCCTGGCCCGATCCTGACGATGAGCGATCAGGCATTGCGGAATATTGTGAAAACGGTGCCCGCGCCGTAGCAGAAGAAGCGACCGCAAAAAAGCTCACGCCCGAATTTTTCGCAAAGAATTCAGTTGCGCAACTTGCATCTTTATCCGATTACGAACTGGGAAAAACAGGTCGCCTGACGCAACCTATGTACCTTCCGGAAGGAGCTACACATTACAAACCTATCTCGTGGAATTCAGCATTTGAGAAAATAGGGTTTGCCTTGGGCAGACTGAACACACCAGATGAAGCCATCTTCTATACATCAGGCAGAACGAGCAACGAGGCCGCTTTCCTGTACCAGCTTTTCGTTCGGGAATTCGGAACAAATAACCTGCCCGACTGTAGCAATATGTGCCATGAGAGTAGCGGCGTTGCACTCACCGAATCACTTGGAATAGGCAAGGGTTCTGTCACACTCGACGATTTTTATGAAGCCGAGGCGATTATTATCCTGGGTCAGAATCCCGGCACCAATCATCCACGAATGATGACAGCTTTGCAAAAAGCGAAGGCAAAGGGAGCAACGATTATTTCTATCAATCCTCTTCCTGAAACAGGTTTGATGGCATTTAATAACCCGCAGACTGTACAGGGTGTGTTGGGATTGAAGCCGGAACTTACCGACATCTTTTTGCAGATCAAAATCAACGGCGATATGGCCGCCTTGCAGGCTATTGAACTGATGTTGTTACAGATGGAGGAGCAAACTCCGGGATCCGTTCTTGATGAGGCTTTCATCCGGGACAAAACAGTAGGCTTTGATAGCTGGAAGAATAGCCTGCTACAAAAAGACTTAAACCAGCTCGCAGCAATAAGTGGCATTTCCATGGGTCAGCTTAAAGAAACTGCTCAAATACTTGCTACTAAAAAGAGAATCATTACCTGTTGGGCGATGGGACTTACACAGCACAAAAATGCGGTCGACACCATCAAAGAAATTGTGAACCTTCTTTTGATGAAGGGAAGCATTGGTAAACCCGGCGCAGGTACCTGCCCAGTGCGTGGGCATAGTAATGTGCAGGGAGACCGCACTGTCGGTATTTTTGAAAAGCCACCCAAAAGCCTTTTAGATTCCATTGAAAAAAACTTCGGCTTCACGCCGCCTGCCAAACATGGCTATGATGTTGTGGAGGCGATCAAGGCTATGCATGAAGGCAAAGCACATGTTTTTTTCGCCATGGGCGGCAATTTTTTATCAGCAACGCCGGATACATTGAAAACGGCAGAAGCATTGCAGAAGTGCCGCCTTACCATTCAGGTTTCAACCAAACTCAACCGTAGTCATCTGATTCATGGCAAGGAAGCAATTATACTACCATGCTTTGGCCGTAGCGACCGGGACGAAACCGGAGGGACAGAGCAATTCGTTTCCTGCGAAAATTCTATGGGAGTTGTACAATCATCACATGGTGTTTTGGAGCCGGTTTCCGGGTATCTGTTAAGCGAACCCGCCATTGTTTGTAAACTTGCCAAAGCTACTTTAGGCAAAAAAAGTAAGATTGACTGGGAACGCTACATGCAGGATTATGACGTGATACGGGCCGATATAGAAAGAACAATTCCGGGATTCGATCACTACAATGAACGTGTCCGTAAACCTGGCGGCTTTTATCTGCCCAACTGCAACCGGGACGGCGAATTCAATACCAATACTCAAAAAGCACATTTTAATATTGCTACCGCTCCGGAAACAGAGCTGGAAAAAGGACAGCTGATTATGATGACCATCCGGAGTCATGATCAGTTCAATACAACGATTTATGGCCTGAATGACCGATACAGAGGTATCCATAACGAACGGCGCGTGGTACTCATGAATGCAAAGGATATCAGAGACAGGAATTTGCAAGAGGGTGACCTTGTCGATCTGGTAAATGAATTCGGAGGTTCGCAAAGACAGGTCAGCAAATTTATCGTACTGAAATACCCAATCCCTGAAGGCTGCTGTGCAACGTATTTTCCTGAGGCGAATGTGTTGGTACCTCTGGAAAGTGTTGCCGAAAAAAGTAATACGCCGACTTCCAAATACGTGGTTATCAATGTAAACAAACATCAGGCATCGCTGCATCCTGTAAATTGATGGTGGCTTAACGTAAATTTAATATTTCGTTATCTTGTACGTTCCTTTTCTTTGTAACGGAGTAAGGCCCTTTAAAAGGGCTTTCGTAAATGTATAATTAACTTGCTATGTTAAAAACAACCATTCTTTTTTGTGCGGCACTTCTTTGCCTGAATGCTACAGATGTTATGTCTCAAAATAAAAATAAAGTGATCGCTCACCGCGGTGCATGGAAAAATTCGGGTGCAACGGAAAACTCTATCGGCGCGCTTGAACACGCCATCAAACTGGGATGTTACGGCGCGGAGTTTGACGTACATATGTCGTCTGACTCAGTCATTTTTGTACATCACGACCATGCGATCAAAGGAACTCATATTGAAAAAACAACTGCTGCAGAGCTTTCGTCCATCAAATTGAGCAATGGAGAAAGTCTGCCTACGCTGGAGGATTATCTCAAAACCGGCGGTAAGCAGAAGAAAACAAGATTGATTCTCGAAATCAAAACTTCATCCGTCAGCAAGGAACGCTCATTGGCGCTGGCTGCCAAGTGTGTGGAACTGGTAAAAAAACACAAGGTTGAAAAAATTACCGATTACATCGCTTTCGACTTTGATGTTTGCCTGAAAGTGAAAAAACTGGCTCCCAAAGCACATGTTGAATATCTGAACGGAGATAAAACGCCAGCTGAAATCAAGGCCGGCGGCCTTGATGGTACTGACTATCATTTCAGCGTGTACAAGAAAAATGAAGGTTATCTGAAAGAATTGCAGGATCTGAAATTGTCGACCAACGTATGGACCGTGAATGATGAGGCTACCATGAAATGGTTTTTGGAAAGGAATGTTGATTTTATCACAACCAACGAACCTGAATTGCTGTTAAAAATTACAAAATAATCCGGCTTTAATAAAAGTATATCAAAGGAACGGTTTCGGTACCCATCCGGAATCGTTCCTTTTTTTTATAAAACTCAATTACTGTTTATTATACTTTCTGATCGCGTCCCGGATTTTTTCTTCCCTGTTGGCAGGACTTGGGTGCGTACTCATAAATTCCACTCCTCCTTGCGAAGATTGAGCCAAAACCTTCATGACTGCCAATAAAGCTTCCGGCTTATAGCCAGCAGCCACCATATATTTCACGCCAAAATCATCCGACTCGAGCTCATCACTTCTTCCATAACTTAGATCAATAAGCCGTGCTACATAACGTGCAGTTTGCGCCGAAGTGTAGTCTCCGCCCGCTACACCGGCAGCTCCCGCAAGTCCCTGTAACAAATCACCTATCGCCATTTGTTCTGCAGAATGCCTGCCGATCACGTGACCGATTTCATGCCCTAATACGCCGGCAATTTCATCATCAGTTTTCAGTTGCTTCAACAGTCCGGCTGTAATGAATACTTGCCCACCAGGTAATGCAAAGGCATTGATTGTTTTTTCTTCGGCCAGCACATGAAAGTCAAACTGATAAGGTGACTTGTCCGCTTCAGAATGGCTTACGAGTTTTTTGCCAATCGTTTTAATTTTAGTTTGTAAGGATCTGTCGTGATGTAGACCACCAAACTCAGCTGCCATTTGCGGGGCAGATTTTAAGCCAAGTTGGATTTCTTCTTCCGGTGTAAGCCCTACGCGTTGTTTTTCTCCCGTAACCGGATTGACCTGAGTCTTGCTGAAATAGGTATATAGCGCTCCCAATATAACCATCAGAGCGAGTATCAGCCGGCCTCCCATTTTAAGCATAAAGCAAAATTTTAAATCCGATTGAATGAAAAAGTCCTGCACAAAAGTACAGGACCGGAAATACTATAACTCGTTCAGTTTATTCTAATCTGGCTGACTGGAGCTGTCCGTTGGTTTGCTGCCATGCTCTGATCACCTGCGCCAGTTGCTTGTATTCGATCAGGAAACCATCGTGGCCATATAGCGAATCAATTTCCTGAAAAACAGCATCCGGGATATGTTTCGCGATGAATTGCTGTTCTGTAAGCGGAAACAGCAAATCGGATTTAATACCCAGTACGAGCGTTTTGGCTTTCACCATGCCCAGCGCATGCACGATTCCTCCCCTGTTTCTGCCCACATTATGCGAATCCATGATTTTCGACAAGGTCCAGTATGAATAGGCGTTAAACCTTTTCATAAACTTATCTCCCTGGTATTGTTGGTAAGACGATGCCCGGAAATCATCGATCTGATCAGGATTATCGCGAGCCTGGGTAAAATTGTACGTGTCGTAATTACGGTAAGATAATAAAGCCATAGAACGCGCCGCTCTCATACCAAGCTTCCCACCTTCTTCATGGTCTTCTTTGTAAGTTGGATCCGCCTCAATAGCCATACGCTGTGACTCGTTGAATGCAATTCCCCAGGGCGAGTGAAGCGCATTAGAAGCAATTAAAATCAATTCTTCAAAAAGATCCGGTACTTCCACCGCCCATTCCAGCGCCTGCTGACCGCCCAATGAGCCTCCTATACAAATATTTATTTTCTTAATTTGTAATTCCTGACGAAGGATTTCCAGCGTACCTACAACGTCTTTTACGGTAATGATCGGGAAATCCCTGTAAAACGGCTTTTGGGTCAGAGGGTTAATAGAGGCCGGCCCTGTTGAACCATAAGCAGATCCCAAAACATTGACACAAACGATGAAGTATTTGGCAGGATCAAAATATTTTCCTTCACCTACGAGTCCATCCCACCATTCCGCCGCAAAGGCGTTTCCGGTAAGTGCGTGGCATATCCAGACGATGTTGTCGTCTGCTGCATTTCTGGTTCCGAGCGTTGTGTAAGCGAGCTCAAAGCCAGGCAGTTCCCGACCCAGTTCAAGAGAATACGTATATGGATATCTGAATATTTTTTGTTCCGCTTGCATAAGTGCCAGAGCACAGGTTTAATTATAAATCAGTTAAAACGTATGTCAGGTGTAGCAAAACACAAGCTATACGGAAAACCCACCTAATGAAACGGTTTCAGCGTCAGATACGAGATTAAAGCCATCCGGCTTACGGAAATTTCTAACTGTAAGTTCTTTTACGAATTGATTTTATATCTCCTAAATAACTTAGGTGGGAATTAGCACCTTTCTCCTATTGGTAGCAGGTTGCCAGAGGTTCGTAGAGCCCATTCTCTCGCCTCTTCTTTATAAATCAATCGCTGAATAGTGAAGCAATTGACTTGATAGCACAATATTAAGACCGGATGGCTGAAAAAACAAATTCCGCCTGGAATTATTTGAGTCGGTATATGTGTACATTTGCAACTTGTCTTCATTTACTATGGCACAACATTATCGTTTCAATAAAGAACAGGCATCGCGGCGCCCGGGGGTAACTCCGCTCAAAGATGCTATTGAGCAAATGCTGGACAAGTACAAATTGAGGAATCGGTTTGACCAGTCCTATGTAGTTGCCCACTGGGACAAAATCATGGGTGACGCGATTGCTACCAGAACCAAAAAAGTCTTCATTAAAGACCGCACGCTTTTTCTCCAGATTGAATCTGCACCGTTACGTAATGAGCTCGTCCGTGCCAAATACAAAATCATTGAATTAATTAACCGGGAAATGAAGAGCGACCTTGTCGAAGAAGTCGTATTCATATAGTCAAAATACCCCGAATGAATTTCCTCCTTTCTGATGTCACAAAATAAAGATTCTGTTACTCCGATTGTATTTCCCCCATTCCTGAAACCTGGCGATAAGGTAGGTGTAGTTGCTCCTGCAAGTGTTGTGAAATATGACGACCTGAAAGACGGTATTGCTATTTTACGCGACGACTGGAAATTGGAAGTAGTGGAAGGAACAACTTTAAAAAGTAGTTATAACCAGTTTTCAGCTACCGACGAGGACAGACTGCAGGATTTGCAACGTATGCTGGATAATCCTGAAATTAAAGCCATCATTGCTGCGCGCGGCGGATACGGCTGTTCACGTATTGTGGATCAAATCGATTTTTCAAAGTTCATTAAATACCCGAAATGGATTGTCGGTTTCAGCGATCTGACAGCCATACACGCAGCTACCTATCATCTGGGTTTTGCCAGTTTACACGCACCCATGGTTAAATCCATGGCGCAATCAGGCGCTGCCGAAGCTGCCGATTCACTCAGAGACGCGCTTTTTGGCACTTTGCCTTCGTATCATATTCTATCTCACCCAACCAACAGACCGGGGAATGCGAGTGGTGATTTGATAGGCGGTAATCTTTGTATTTTTGCACATTTGATCGGATCCGGAAGCGACACAGACACTTCTGGTAAAATCCTGTTTATTGAGGATGTGAATGAGTATTTGTACAATCTGGACCGGATGATGATACAGCTTAAGAGAGCTGGAAAGCTGGATCACCTGGCAGGACTGGTTGTAGGTCAGTTTTCGGATATGCGTGATAACGTTACGCCTTCATTCGGGAAAGATGCAAATGAAATTATAGCTGAACATACATTGGAATACAACTATCCGGTTTGTTACGATTTCCCTGTAGGACATGTGGCAGATAACCGGACGATGATCGTAGGCGCTTCAGCACATTTGGATGTGATGGAAAGTGGTGTTAAGCTCCGATTTCAAAACCCCTCAACCAATCTGGTACAAGCATCAGTCTAGGTTTTTCATTTTTAAGATAAGTCATTAATCATTCTATTGTTTAGCTAATCGCTAACGGCTAATTGCCAACAGCTACTTAGATCAATATGGAAACATTCAAAAATAAGGTAGTCTGGATCACAGGTGCATCTTCGGGTATCGGCGAAGCGATAACGATGGCTTTTGCAAAACAAGGAGCCAAACTTGTGCTTACATCACGCAGAGAGGAAGAATTGATACGTGTAAGTAAGCTGACGGGACTGCCGGACTCTTCAATATTGATTCTGCCTATGGACGTCACAGATTTCGACAAAGCAGCTCCTGCCGCAGAGCGCATTATGCAGACTTTTGGCCGGATAGACATCATGGTGCATAATGCAGGTGTGAGTCAGCGTTCCTACATCGTTGACACGGATCTGGATGTATACCGTAAGTTGATGGATGTTGATTTTTACAGTACAGTAGCTATCACCAAGGCTGTATTGCCGTATATGATCAAACAGCAGAGTGGTCATTTCATTGTGATCAGCAGCGTGGCAGGAAAAATCGGAACCATTATGCGCTCAGGTTATAATGCAGCCAAACATGCATTACACGGTTTCTACGATTCGCTGAGAGCTGAAGGTTATAAGGATAATATCAAAGTAACAACAGTGTGTCCCGGCTATATCAGAACCAATATATCTCTCAACGCCCTGAATGAGTCGGGAAGTAAGTTTGGCAAAATGGACTCGAACCAGGCCAACGGAATTCCCGCGGAGGAATGCGCCCGCCAGATATTGAAGGCTGTCAATAAAGACAAAAAGGAAATTTATATAGGCGGATTCACAGAGGTAGCAGCAATCTACCTCAAACGCTTTTTACCAAATGTTCTGTTTGATCAGGTGAGGAAGAATATTCCAGAGTAATCTTCCGGTCTGCATACGTAAGCAGGCTGAACGGTGTTACGAGCAGACACTTCCCCTTTGAACTGGTCATCCAGAACCGTGCAGACCGCTAAAAAGCGTTCAGACCGGAGTAATCTTCCGGTCTGAATACGTAAGCAGGCTGAACGGTGTTACGAGCAGACACCTTCCGTTTGAACTGGTCATCCAGAACCGTGCAGACCGCTAAAAAGCGTTCAGACCGGAAAACCCTATACCCTATGCTTATTTATTTCTTTTTCCCAATCGTATTTTGCTCCATATAATCCGTAGCCAATCTACTCAACGACCTCACGCCTAATACCAGACCGCTTTCATCGATATAGAAATCAGGTGTGTGGTGAGGCGCGGCTTCCAGCGGATTTTTACCTTTTGACATACCTCCTAAAAAGAAGAAAAACCCGGGTACTTTTTGCTGAAAATAGGAGAAATCTTCCGCCCCGGTTTTAGCCGATGTAAGAATTACATTCTCTTTTCCGGCAACACTTTGCAGCGTTCCCACCATTTTTTCAGTAAGCGGAATATCATTGAAGGTAACCGGATACAAAACATCAATCTTCACATTGGCTGTAGCGCCCGCGCTCTCGGCAATGTTGGTTGAAATATCAGTAATACGTTTGTGGACATGGCTATGCATTTCTTCATCAAAAGTCCTGATGGTCCCGATCATTTTTACTTCTTCAGGAATGATATTCTGTCGGATCCCACCATGAATCGCGCCTATGGTTACGACAGCCGGAGCTTTTGTAATATCCAGATTGCGGCTTACGATGGTCTGAAGTCCTGTTACAATCTGAGATGAAGTAACGATCGGGTCTACTCCCGACCACGGATAAGCACCGTGTGTTTGTTTTCCTTTGACATCAATGCTGAAAAAATCAACTGCCGCCATGGTGGCACCAGGCTTGTAAGCGATGGTATTTACTTCAGTCTGTGAATTGATATGCAACCCGAAAATGGCATCCACCTTAGGGTTTTCAAGTACTCCCTCTTTCACCATCAGTTTTGCTCCACCCTCTTCACCTTCAGGGGCTCCCTCTTCAGCGGGTTGGAATATAAATTTAACAGTGCCTTTCAGATCCGGCTTCATCGACGCCAGCACCTCAGCTACACCCATCAATATCGCCACGTGAGTATCATGCCCGCACGCATGCATTACGCCTGTACTCTGACCGTTGTATTCTGCTTTTACGCTGGACTTAAAAGGAACATCAACCCTTTCGGTTACTGGCAGTCCATCCATATCAGCTCTTAAAGCCACAACCGGACCGGGCTTGCCGCCTTTAAGTAAACCAACCACACCCGTGTGCGCAACGCCGGTTTGCACCTCAATCCCCAACTGCTTCAGATGCGCTGCAATTTTTTCAGCCGTCTTAAACTCCCTATTTCCTAATTCGGGATTCTGATGTAAATCGCGACGCCAGGCTACAACCTTTGATTCAAGAGACTGCGCCTTCTGGTCAATCTTTGTATTCAGGTTTTGAGCAGAAGCAAAAAATCCGGAAAGGACCAGAAATGAAAATGGTAAAACTGTTTTCAGATTCATAGTTACAGGTAAAACAATATTCAAAAAATGATAATCAAATTGATTGTGACGAGCTTCCCAAAAAGATAAGAAACAACCATTTAAATTAATGTATCAAAAAAAATAATCTGTATAACACAAAAGGCCATCTCCTTCGAGACGACCTTTTATGACAATAATTTAACGTGCTATTTATCCCAGAAAATTCTTACTTGCTGATTTGTTTTCTGAGTTGGTAAGTTAATCGGGTTTGTGTCGATCTCAGACTGGGGATAGTAAAGTGAACGTGGTACTGCAGGTTCCATCGCATTGGAAGGCACTGTTAAAGCCGGGTACCCGGTTCTTCGGTAATCCGTCCAGGGTTCTACGGCAACACCATACAGAGATACATATTTCTCTTCGATAATCTGCTTGATCATTGCCTCGCCGGCTCCTGCCAAAGTCCCATTGGCCGCCAGGTAAGTTGCGATAGCTGCATCAGCCACACCTGCACTTTTCATACTTGCGGTGATACCTTTTGTAAACCATTCCTGAGCAACACCATTTGCGCCACGTGCAGCAGCTTCTGCTCTGATAAAACAGTATTCTGCATAGGTCAGCATTCGTATAGGTGCAGTTCCGTTGTAAGTCAGAGCTGTAGGAAGAATACCACCGTCTGCGTTAGGCGTAGGAGTACCTGAAACCGCTCCACGAAGGTAGGTATGCATTCTGGAATAGTTTACGGTAGTCGGATCGCCAGACTTCACCCCTTTGTAGTTCGTTGATCCATAAGGGAATGATGTAAAATAACTTGCTCTTCTTGGGTCAGACTTC